>JAFDGA010000018.1 GCA_019309545.1 Deltaproteobacteria bacterium | reverse complement strand
TTGGCCCGCTTAAAAACCTGCAAGACCTGCTGTTGCTCGGACCGTCGGGGTTGATGCGATTTTTTTCTTGGGGTCATCTTGATCCATTATCAGGTTGCTTGGAAGAGCTCAAAAATAGGTCAGGGATAATATAATTAAGTTGATGATGGTCAGAGTGAAAAAATTTCGCTTAGCACAACCAGCAGCCTTTTTCTCGCACCTCTTCGTACCAGGCCATCAGGCGTTGCTGGAGTTGCCGTCGTTCCAAGAGGAGCAGCCGGCGAACATCGCCCATATCGATGAACCCGCCGAAATAGGCGTATTTGACCAGATCCTCCAGATGGGCCGGGGAGAATTCCAACACCTCCGAGGGTACCCGCTCTAACATTTCCTGGTCGCTGATGATCTCCTTAATCTTGGCAAAATTGGCTCTTAATCGGGCTTCGCCAAGAGTGTCTGACATGACCCAGCCTCTTCATTTGATCCACTTGGCCATGATTTTTTTGGCCAGATTGATCGGGATCGCAAAGCCGATGCCCTGTCCCGGGGCCACGATCATGGCATTGATGCCGATCACCTGGCCGTTAATGTCCAGCAAGGGGCCGCCGCTGTTACCGGGGTTAATCGAGGCATCGGTTTGAATAAAGTCACCATAACTTCCCCGGCCCAGACCCCGCCGGCCAGTGGCACTGATGACCCCAACGGTCACCGTGTGTTCCAGACCGAAGGGACTGCCGATGGCGATGGCCCACTGTCCCACTTTGATCTGATCCGAATTGCCCAATGGAGCCGCCTGTAAACCAGATGCCGAAACCTTAATTAGCGCCAGATCGGCCCGCTGATCGCCGCTGATCAGCCGACCGGGGAGCTGGCGGCCATCATTGAGCCGCACGGTGATCGCCTGCGCTCCAGCGACCACGTGGTAATTGGTCAGAATGTAACCCCGGCTATCAATAATCAGGCCGGAACCCTGGCCCTCCTGGCGCTGGCGATAGGCCGGAGGAGGTGCAAATTCTCGGAAGAAACCTTCAAACGGCGTTCCCCGGAAAAAATCTTCACTCAGATCTGGAAAGGGAGACACGGTAACCACGCGGAGACAACGGAGGCTGACAATCGAGGGCATGATGCGCTCCACCACCCGGATAAAATCCTGTTGCAATCCCAAGGCGGTGCCGTTAACGGCCTGAGCCGGGAGACTGATCAGGACTAAAGAGATGATAGAAAGCCAGGCAAAGATTTTTTTACTCATGATAATGCCTCGTTAAAGTAATTATATTTGAAGTGGCCAGGGCAGGGGACTTTGGATCACAGCAGTTGTGAATTGCCTTCCTTGATCTGGCGAATCAGACCCCGGATGGAGATGGCGTCGGTAATCGGGATCAGCACAACCTCCCCGCCATAGCTCCGGACGAGTTCATGACCTGCCACCTCGGTCTCCGGGTAGTTGCTGCCCTTGGTCAAAATCTCCGGCCTGAGCGTCATCAGGATCTCGGGTAATTGGTCGGAGGCAAACAGAGTTACATAATCTACTGCTTTAAAGGCCGCCAACATCCGAAGGCGTTGTTGTTCGCCTATCACCGGGCGCCCTTCGCCCTTGACCCGCTGCACCGAAGCATCGGAATCAAGGGCCACAATCAGGACATCGCCTTGACGCCGCGACTCCTCCAGAAATTTGATATGACCCCAGTGCAACAGATCAAAACAGCCATTAGTGAAGACCACTCGTTTGCCCTGGGCCTGCAGCCGCGGCACCAGCAGCCGCAGTTCCGCCAGGCTGACGATTTTTTCATAACTGAGTTCGCCGCACGCCTGTAATTCCTCTTCTAATTCGGGCCGATAGATAGGTGCGGTTCCCACTTTCCCGACCACCACGCCGGCGGCGATATTGGCCAGGGTAGCGGCCAGCGCGGCATCCCGCCAGCGGGCCAGCCCCAGGGTAACCACGGCTACTACGGTATCCCCGGCACCGGAGACATCGTAAACTTCCCGGGTCTGAGCCGGGATATGTAAGGCTGGCGCCAGCGGACGGAACAGGGTCATTCCGGCCGGCCCCTGAGTGATTAGAATGGCTTCGGTCTGCAGGTCACGACACAAGATATTTCCGGCGCGGATCAGCTCATCCGGATGGCTCAGAGAAAAACCCACCGCGGCCTCAGCCTCCTTGCGATTGGGGGTGATCATCGTCGCCCGGCGGTATCGTGAGAAGTCATTGCCCTTGGGATCCACCACCACCGGCAGATCATGTTTACGGCCCTGGTCAATCAAACCGCTTAGCAAGCGGGGGGTCAGCAATCCTTTGCCATAGTCTGAGACAATAATTGCATCCACCGAGGGCAGACAATCCTGCAAGTGGCGGAGGCCGGCCTGTTCGAACTCTTCTCCTGCTCGGTGGCGGTGTTCCCGATCCAGCCGAACGATCTGCTGATTACCCCCCACCACTCGGGTTTTGCGGGTGGTCTGACGCCCAGGATCAGTGATCAGACCTCTGGGGTCAATTTCCAGGCGCTGGAGTTCTTCCCGAAGCTGAGCGCCAGGCTGATCTTGCCCCACCAGACCCAGGACTTCCACTTGCGCTCCCAGGCCGATCAGATTATTGACCACGTTTCCGGCTCCACCCAATACCCGGGTTTCATGTTCCACATTGACCACCATGACCGGAGCTTCGGGAGAGATTCGCTCCACTTCTCCCCACAGGTATTCGTCCAGCATGAAGTCTCCGGCCACCAGGACTTTCAAGGAAGAGAGGTCGCGCAGGTCCAATTGGCGCAAACGCTCAAAAGAGGGCAGAGAACTGTCTGTGATCTCAGGAGCATGCATGGTGTTAAGCTGTAACCGGCCCAAGCCTAGGCATCATCTCAGGGTAAGACTTTCTCCCGTCCGATGCTGAAATAAGTGAACCCCAGTTTCTTCATTTTATTCGGATCATACAGATTGCGGCCGTCAAAGATTACCGGAGCTTTCATCAAGCCCTTCATGCGCTCGAAATCCGGTTCTCGGAAAATAGTCCATTCCGTGATGATCATCAGCCCATCCACCCCTTTCAGGGCTTCGTAACACGAGGGTGCAAAAGAAATGGCCTGATTGTCCCCCAGGATCTGCTTGGCGAAGGGCATAGCCTTGGGATCGTAGGCCTGGATCTGCGCCTGGTGTTCAATCAGATGGGAAACGATGGTCAGAGAAGGGGCCTCGCGCATGTCACCAGTAAGAGGCTTGAAGGATAGTCCCCAGCAGGCCAGGGTTTTACCCTTCAGGTCCCGATTGAAATAGTCCAGCACCTGATCAGCAAAAATCTGGCGTTGGTCTTGGTTGATGGCCTCCACGGCATCCAGCAGGCGAGGTTGATAGTTATAGTTTTTTGCGGTTTTAATCAGGGCTTGCATATCCTTGGGGAAGCAAGACCCCCCATAACCGACCCCGGGGAAGAGAAATTGATTGCCGATGCGTTGGTCCGAGCCGATACCCTTGCGGATGTGAGTCACATTGGCACCGACCCGCTGGCAGATATTGGCGATTTCGTTGATGAAGGAGATCTTGGTGGCCAGGAAGGCATTGGCGGCGTACTTGGTCAGCTCGGCGGAAACCACATCCATTAAAATAATCGGGCGGTGGGTCCGGACAAAAGGAGCATAGAGCTCCTTCATGAGCTCCGCAGTCCGGACGTTGTCGCATCCCACCACAATCCGGTCCGGCTTCATAAAGTCGTCAATAGCCGTGCCTTCTTTTAAGAATTCGGGATTGGAAACTATATCAAATTCATATTCCACCCGGCGGGCCCGAAGCTCTTCCTGGATTATTTGTTGAATTTTTGCGGCGGTCCCGACCGGGACCGTCGATTTCTCCACGATCACCTTGTAGCCATTGATATGACGGCCAATATCGCGCGCCACTTCCAAAACGTAGGAAAGATCCGCCGACCCATCCTTATCCTGAGGAGTGCCGACGGCAATGAAGCAGAACAGACTCTTTTCCACTGCGTGGGCTAGGTCAGTGGTGAAAAAGAGGCGCTGCTCCTGACAATTCTGGCGCACCAGTTCCTCCAGGCCCGGCTCATAGATCGGAATCTGGCCCTGCTGGAGCAACTCGATCTTGCCCTGGTCAATGTCGACACAGATAACGTCGTTGCCCATTTCGGCAAAGCAGGCTCCGGTAACCAGCCCCACATAACCAGTACCTATAACGGCTATCCGCATTCATCACCTCAAAAATGTATTATTTAGAAAGATGTTTTTCCACCAGATTGATTGGGAGGAGATCATTTGAGCTAAGGTGGTCATACTGGTTCACTGCCGCACCGGAGAGGACACCATTCTTTCCCCCCAACCTGGGATAAAGATCATAAAGCCTATTCTTTTGTCATCGGGGCGATCGGTAAAATGGAGGCTCAAGCCCCAACATTGGCGTTGAAAAATCACGCCGTATTTGGTTTCCAACCTGTTTTCGGAAACAAAGGTGTGCTGATGGGAAATCCAGGTTTTAATCGATCTAAAGAGATTTAGATAAGCCACAGTATTGATCTGTTGGGCATAGTCCTTTAGATAAAGGTAGTCCACGTTCAGATAGTTCTGCCGCGGCTGGTCGTGATATGCCATCCTCAAATTCACCCGGTTCAGTCCTTCTTTATAGGGTGAGGTTCCCAGATCTAGTCCCAAGGAAAAATTGTCCAAGGGATAGCACTCAAATTCGGTCAGTAGATCAGAAAACCGATGATGAGGCTGGGGTATGCCGTCCAGGCCATAGTGGGCGGAATTAAAAAAGCAACTATGGCTGAGGCGTAGCCAAAAAAGCTCCTTGACCTGGGACAATCCCTGGGGAGTTACCGAGCGCCGCAAAAAACTATTGCTGAGTGAGTAGGTTACGGCATTGACTCCGCCGAAAGGCTCATCCCCTTCCAGAATCGGCAAATTACGATCGGTCTGATCCCGCCAGCCCAGATCGATCGGATCAAAAGGGGGATAACGGTCGGTGGTATAATCGGGCAGGCTCCAATAGGTGACTTCCGGCCGCAGAATATGCCGCCAGAAACTTGTTGACCCAGAATTTCGACCATAATCACGACAAAGGGAGGTTGACATGCTAACCTTCAGGTCATACAACTGCCGGCCCGAATAATCATCCAATTGCTGATATTCGCCCCGTTTTTCAACCCGATAGGCAGTCTCCCGCAGGCCAAATTGAGTTTTTAAATCCAATGCCCCGAACAGCCGCACCGGCCAGATTAACTGGGGATGCAGGTCGAGTCGATGACCAGCCAGCCCATGGGTCTGATAATAATATGTATACAAGGTATTAAGGCCCAGCAGTACGGGCCAATTCCCCAATGGAATGTTTAGCGTATTCACACTCAAGGCCGGCACTTTATGAAAAGGCATAGGATAAGAGGTCAACAGGCGCTGGTAATAGCGTGAAAAGGCGGTCAGATTGACTAAGGAAAAATTCCGCGTCAGCAACAGAGAGGATACCCGGGTGTTAACATCTTCCTGTTCGAGATCTCGGCCGTAATCTTTTTTTAAAATATTATTGTAACGATTTAAACCCAGATAGCCAAAATTAAAATCTTCCAAGTAACGTGCATCACTGACCCGATCTAAAGTAAGTTTGGCCTGCCAGTCTCCGGGCAGATGCTGATTGCTCATGCCGCTCACCCAATAGCGATGTGGCGTCGGAGCTTCTTCCTTGCCGTCCCGGAGATAGGCCAATCTCAGGGTCCCGCCGGAATTCTGACTGGCGGCATAACGATATTCTCCACCCTGCATATAACCCCGGGAACTGATCAGGGTCTGGTAAAAGGTGGCGTCCATATAGTTATTGATGGCCCAGTATAGCGGCATTTCTACTACCGTCCCCCCGGCCTGATGCTGACCGTATTGGGGCATCAGAAAACCGCTCTGCCGGGTAGTTTTTACTGGAATTGCTACCACGGGCAGGAACATCAGCGGGAGGGGACCCACCTGCAGCCGGGTAAATTTGCCGATGGCATAGCCTTCCATTACTACATCCAGTTCCCGGACGTAAAAACTCCACACCGGTCGGTCGGCATCACAAGTGGTGACCACACAGCGTTCGGCATGATAGGTGCTGTCACCGGTTTTGCGGATCAGGGCACTGTCCACATGGAAATGGTTCTGTTTCAGGAACAAACGGGCGTCCTGCATTTCGCCACAGCGGGTGGCCAGATTAAAGTTTCCCACCCGCCCGGTAAAGATGTCGTCCTCCAACACCATCACGACATGACCTCGCACCGAGGCGATCTTGGTTGTTTCATTGACCCGGATGTGATCGGCGGTAATGCGCCGATTTCCCTGGAGAATCTCAACCCGCCCATGGGCATCGTAGGTTTGCGTATCAGCATCATAGGTGATCTGGTCGGCTTTGATGGTCCAGGGTCCGCCCTCAAATTGCTCGGCTTGAAAGAGCTCGATTTCCTGACCCCAAACCGGACATACCGTCAACAATATCAGCACTGCCCCCAAAACGCAGATCACTCTTGTCATCTTAAACCATCCTTCGTAGCTCCCATGGGACGAAATATTTTACTTTATACTACCTTAACGGCATAAGTTTCAAGATTTTTGCTACTTCCCCCTATTAGAGCCGGGAAAATTGCCGGCTCCGAGACCCGCCATCATCCAGTCAAATAACCAGTCTTAGACTCAGAATTAGATATTTGACAGACAATGAATTTGTTGGCATATTTCATTTTTAGAGGAAAACATCATGGATGCCCAGCGTCGCCATCTGCTCCGGCAGCTCCCCGGAGTCAATGAACTCTTACAGCACTTTGAATTTCACGCTACGCGTTTGAGCTTACCCCGGAAACTAATGACGCAAGTAATTCGAGAGACCCTGGAAGCCCATCGCCGTCAGCTACTGCAGTGCCCTCTAGATCAGTTACCCAACAACATTAACCAAGCAGAGCTGTTGAAGTATATTCAGCAGAGTCTCTTACAGGCTCAACGTCCCCAGTTGTGCCGGGTCATCAATGCCACCGGAGTCATCATCCATACTAACTTAGGCCGTTCCCCCTTGCCGGCAGCGGCCCTGGAGCGATTGCTGGCAGTCGGGGGCCACTATTCCAATCTGGAATATGATCTTAAGGCTGGGAAACGGGGGTCACGGCATGTCCACCTGGAGGGTCTGCTCCATGACCTGACGGGCGCTGAGGCGGCCCTGATTGTCAATAACAATGCCGGCGCAGTGATGTTGACCCTCAATACTCTGGCCCAGGGACGGGAAGTGATAGTCTCCCGGGGTCAGTTAGTAGAAATCGGCGGCTCTTTTCGGATGCCGGAAATCATGGCGGCCAGCGGGGCCCGACTGCGGGAGGTGGGCACCACCAATAAGACCCACCTTAGCGATTATGAAGCTGCCCTGTCTCCTGAAACCGCGGTCTTACTCAAGGTTCATATGAGCAATTACCGTATAGTCGGTTTTACCCAGGAGGTGCCTTTGACGGAGTTGGTAACCCTGGGACACCGGCATGGTCTGCCGGTGGTGGAGGACCTGGGAAGTGGTTGTTTGCTAGACCTGAGTCGCTATGGTCTGGAAAAAGAGCCGACGGTTTCGGAGGCCCTCAAGTCCGGGGCAGATCTGGTCTTATTCAGCGGGGACAAACTTCTGGGGGGGCCCCAGGCCGGTCTGGCCCTGGGAGATAAATCTTTAGTGGAAAAGCTCAAGCGCAATCCACTTGCCCGGGCCCTGCGCCCCGATAAACTCACCCTGGCCGCCTTAGAAGCCACCCTACGCCTCTACCTCGACGAACCGCAGGCCGTGGCTGCAATTCCCACCCTGCGGATGATTACCCGGCCCCTGGACGAAATCAAGCGTCAGGCCCAAAGCTTAGCCCGCCGTCTACGACGCCGCCTGACTAACGGCCTTCGGGTGCGGTTGTGGCCCAGCCTGGCCCGGGTCGGAGGGGGAGCCTTGCCCCAATTGGTTCTCCCCAGTCAAGCTCTGAGCCTGGAGCACCCGGATTGGCCTCCCCATCATCTGGAAGCCCGTCTCCGCCAGTCCAATCCGCCGGTTATTGCCCGTCTGGAACAGCAGCACCTGCTGCTGGATCTGCGCACCATTCTGTCGGAAGATCAACCCTTGTTGCTCCACGTCCTGGAAAACCTGTTGCCAGAGCCTGAAAATTCAACCACCCTAATCGATGATGGTAATTTTGAGGTATAAGTCTCCCTTGCTACTTTCCCAGTCCTCCCCCATATCCTTAAGCCGGAGGCAGTCCCCGTGGTGGGTTCCGGGCGGGATTTTAACTCGGAGGTACTTTTTAACCAATGGTCCCGGCACCGCCAGTTTGATTTCGGTTCCCTGAATAGCGGCTCGACGAGGCAATTTCAAGTTCATCACCAGGTCTGAAGCTGCCGAACCGGACTTTATTTTGGGATCCGGGTCCAGAGAGAATTTTTTGTCAAGCCAGGCTAAGAGGTTATCAATGGCACGGCGCACTTGCCCCCCCAAGCCCGATATTTTCCCCAAGGTTGACCGGCGGGCCGGACGTGAAGGTCTCTGGGCGGGTGGGGAACGATGATAACCTCTAGGAGAGGTCCCCGAACCACCTCCAAACATTTGTCCCAGGAAATTCTCATCAAAGCGGAACCCCCGAGCTTCCCGGGCCATCTGGCGGAATATTTCCCAGGCTGAGAGATTTTGCCTTAAATCCTGGAAGATATCCTCCTGGGAAAGGCTGAATCCGCCTGGGGCGGCGGTTTCGGGAGGTTTTTCCCGCCGCTGGCAGTCATAACAATGCCGTTTCTGCGGATCAATGAGGACTCCGTAGGCCTCGCTGACCAGCTTAAATTTTTCTTCCGCCCACAGCTGTCCTGGGTTTTTATCCGGATGATACTTCAAGGCCAGGTGACGATAAGCCCTTTTGATCTCTTCGCTATCAGCCACCGGGGGTATTTGCAGAATCTGATAATAGTCTTTAATCATAGGTTATAAATTGGGATGGGTTGCGCCAGCCTTTAAGAGTATTGTTCAGCTCACAAAATATAACTTAGATCAGAAAATAAATGAACTGGAGGTCAGAAAAAACGGTCAATGTGAATCAGCCCCTGTCCGAGAGACAGGGGCCGGATGATCTGTTCTAGGAGCCACATCTTAGCTCTGACCCGGTTGGGTAAAAAATTGGCACCTGGCTATTACTTGAGCTACTTGATAGATTCTTTGAGAGCCTTGCCTGGCTTGAATTTAACCACTCGGGTGGCAGCAATCTTGATGGGTTCCCCGGTCTGGGGGTTGCGCCCCTCTCGTTCTTTACGCTCGCTGACCAAAAAGGTTCCAAACCCGGCCAGTGTCAGCCGCCCTTGAGTCTGTAAGATGTCGGTGATACTGTGTATCAAGGCGTTAAGGGTTTTTTCCGCATCCAACTTGGTTACCTGAGCCTCTCCCGCAATCCGAGATACTAATTCTGCCTTGGTCATTCCTTTTCTCCCTCTCTCCATTTGGTTGTCAGATGATTAACTGTCCTCCTGTCGGCTGGACTCCTCCATAAGCCACAATTTTTCAGTAAAAATAATATCTTGTTCCTCTCTCCCCCCTTTATCATAAATTTTTCCCCTTCAGGCTGGTCTGGCCTCGGTGGCACACGCATTTAAAGTATTTTTTGGTAGTTGGTGGAGTAGATTGGTAATTATTGAATATCCATAGCACAGGAGGGTATATTCTGACAATAAAAAAACTCACTTGTGGTCTGCATTTTTGATGATTTTTCTAAAAAAATTTCTTGGGATCAATTTCCTGGGGTCAGTAATTCAGCCCCGGGCGATTTTTTATCCCTGCAGACGGCCCCAGCCTGATTTTAGATGCGCCAATGCATTAAAGTTCTCAAGTAGATAATCTGCTGAACTCACTATTATTTTTCCAAGGTGAGAGCACCTCCTGGGCGGCCCGCGCCAGAAGCTCCACATAATAAGCGGTGTCATAGCCATCCAACTGGTCCAGGAAGGGGGCCGCCAGCACCCGGCTTTCCGGGGGCGCCTGCCGGTCCCGGACTACATAGCGCACCTTTTCTCCTGGTTTCAGCATTATCCCGGCCGCTTCCAATTGCCGAGCGGCCAGAGCGGTATGGGTTTCTACCCGATAGTGGTCCAGCGGTTGTGACAATACCTTGGTAATTAGCAGGTCTTGAGGCCGGAGCTGACCCTGCTCCAACCGGAGACGATAGTCAGTGATCAATTCCTGGATTTCCGTCTCCTGAGGGTGGCCGTGATCCCAACCCGCGGTCCGGGCCAGCAGCGCCAACAGCTCCTCCTGGGCCCGGCGTACCAAGGGCGGGGTGTCCCGGCGGCGGCACAGCAGCCCCCGGCACTTGCGGCGGCCATCCTGGAAAACCCCAAAATAACGGGTGGCTACCGGACGGTCGGCCTGATTGTGGGAGGGTAAAAACGCCACCCAGCGGTAGATGCCTTCCAGAGACATGGTCACCCCGGTAGCCTCGGTAATCCGGTCACACAGCTCTCTGATCTCGACCTCCTGCAGGTCGGGCTTCTGAATCCACAGACAATCGGTCAGCCCGTGGAGCACCTTGTAACCCGCAGCCTCACAGATTTCTTTGGCGGTCAAGAGTTTGTCCCGGCCAAAGGCGGTTACGGCCTCGTGGGCTTCGATACGCCCAAACCGGGCATTTTTGTAACCCAGATAGCCGAAACAGGTCACCAGAATCCACTTAAGGGCATTCTGGCGGGCATTGAATTCCGCCGCCGCTTCTCCCTCTGCCTGGCAGGCCCGGGTCTTGAGCCGGGCCCGTAAGGCCAGGATCGGCTTCAGGGTGCGAGGCACCAGCCCTTCCCGCCGCTGGCACAGGGTATAGCCGGTTTCCGGGACCCGGGGGCTGGAACAACACCGGCAATTGACGGTTTCCGGCGAGATATTGTGAATCGCCATAATTGTCGGGTACATCGAGGCAAAGTCGAGCTCTGCCACCTGGGTATGGCAGCCCACCGGCGGCAGGAAGGCCAGTCCCCCTTTATCCGATACCAAGAGTTCGGCGGCACTCTTGAACCGTTCCGGCTCACCTTTGCGCCAGGGGATGAGGATGCGGTCCGCCACGGCTTGGGCCAGTTGCATGGAGGTGATCAGGGTCCCGGGGCTGGCCCGGGCCACCTGTTGCAGGGGCATCTGGCCGAGGCGGGCCAGTTGCACCAGGCCGGGTATCCCGGCCTCCCGATAAAAAAAGGAGTTGCGCCGGTCCACGTGCCAGCGGCCCTGAAAAGGTGCAGCCGGACCCTGATAAACGATGCGGCCATAAGAAAAATAAGACCGCCCCCGCAGGCTGAGCTTCCGGGAGACCGGCCGCGGCTCCCGGTCCAGCGGCAGGTCCAGATGGTAGCGGCGGCTCCAGTTCCACAGGGCGGGGATGATGCGTTCATCGCCCCAGTCGCTGATTACCAGATCCGGATCGCCGCGGGCCAGTTGCCGGGTCACCTCGCTCACCAGTTCGGCCGGGCTGGCCGCCTCCAACTCCAGCGTCTGGCCCTCCCAGGTAAGGGCCAGGGAGTTACCCGCCTCCAGCGGGATCAGGGGGTCCCGGGTCAGAGAGATGGTCATGGTCCTCAGGGAGGGTAGGACAAACTCCTCCTGAAAGGGATGCTCCAGCGGGCTAAGACGGTCAAGCTGATCCCCGGTGGTCTCCAGGCGGTACCAGGAACAGGGAAAGAGTTTTTTTTCATAGAGATAATAGACCGGAATACTGAGGTCGCAGTTATAAAGCGCTAGCTCCGCGTCCCAGGTTCCCAGGTAGGCCAACAGCGGTGCCAGGTCACCATAGACCCGGAGTTCCAGGCAGAGCACGTCCAGCCTCTGGTCCTGCCAGAGTTCCATCCCCTGGTCCATATAGGTTCGCTTAACCCAGCGGCTGGCCGGGGCGCGGCTTTTCAGGTGGGCGGCCAGGCTCCGCAACTTCGGCTGGGGGCCGTGGACATAAATCCGATAGGTAAAACTGTCGGTTACCCGGAGGCGCTGGCCGGCCGCAGTGACGAACCAGAGCACCATCCGGGATTCCAAAGGATAGAGGTCAAAGAGCCAGGCCGTGGTCTCCATCCCCGCTTCCCTCTAAGCGCCGGAGCCGCTCCTCCAGGGCCTCCAGGGCCTTCTGATGCTCGAGCAGCATAGACATCAGGATGACCTCCAGGGGCCAGGGCTGCGAGGCATAGACCCCGGCCTGGGTATGGAGCCGGGCCAGTTCAAAGAGGCGGTCTAACTGGGCCTGATCTTCCCGGCGCAAGGCCCGGCGGAATTTCTGCCAGCGCAGTTTTTCCTGTTCCAGGACCTGACTGTAAGGCAGGACAGTGCGACCCATAAATACTCCCAGTTAATACCGTTTCCGGTTGTCGGTTTTCGGTTGGTTGCCTCTGGCACTAAAACTGGTATAAGACCCGGCCCGGTGGCTCAAGCACGGTCGAGGTTGCAGATAGGGGCCGTGCCGCCCCCAGCGCAGTTCCAGAATAATATCGACCAGCGGCGCCAGCCCGCGGCCAAAATGGCGATTAGGAATCACCTGGGGCAGGCAGGGCTGCAGCAGCCAGATAGTGGCTCGGGGCTTGAGTTGTGCCAGTCCGTGGACCAAGGTCTGAAAGAGCTGGCGCCGTTCGGCCAGCGGCACCTGTTCATCATAAAATAAGGAACAAGGACCCAGCAGGAGCAAGAGGGCAGGGGGGGTACCGCCCTCCGGGCTGGGAATAGCGGCCAGTTCAGCGGGCAGACTCTCCCGCACCAACCGGACCAACTGATGACAGGTAAAGGCGCGGGCGACCCGCACCTGGTCGAGGGCCTTGGCCGGCACCAGTCCCCGAAAGCGGGCCTCCCGGGCCAGATGATAGGGATCGAAAGCCCCGACCGCGTCCACGACCAGGACCTTAGCCCCGCGGGCCGTGGCCCAGACCGCGGCCGGCGCTACCAGAGGCCGGATAGTCTCCCCAAAAAGCAGTAATCCCTGCCCCGCGCTCGCGGTCGCTAACCAGTATTTCCAGGTTCCGGCTGCACCCATCCCCAGGCCTCACGCTGCCCCCAGGGCGCGATAGACGCCGATCACCCGGCCCAGCACCTGGACCTGAGCCGCCTGCTCCGGAGTGAGTCGCAGCGGGGCAAAATCCGGGTTGTCACCTTTCAGCACCAGCCCATCCGGCTCCTGATAAACCCGCTTGATGGTAGCCTCCTCGCCCCACCGCACCACGCCGATCTCTCCCCGTCCCAGCTGGGACTGGACCCGGACGATCACCAGATCGCCCGGCAACAGCAGCGGGGCCATACTGTCGCCAGAGACCCGCAGGAGAAAGACCTCGTCCCCGCGTACCCAGGCCTCGGGCAAGGGGATGGTGTCCTCGATCTGTTCCACTGCCCACAGCGGCCGCCCCGCGGCAATCTGACCCAGCAGCGGCACCTCCACCGTGTTGCCCAGGCTGCGCGACCGCAACGCCAGACCTCGAGAGCGCCCGGGCTCGCGATGGAGATAGCCCTTGCGCTTCAGGGCACTGAGATGGTCGGCGGCGGCCCGGGGCTGGATGCCGAAGTGAGCCGCCACCTCCCGCACCGTAGGCGGATAGCCCTGCTGGTGACAGAACTCTTCTATAAAGGTCAATACCGCCCGCTGTCTATCCGTCAGTGCTCGCATGATCACTGTATACTAAACAGATGAATACTTGTCAAGTAAATAGTTATTACTCAGATATTTTATGACCTGAGCAATATAAGACTGGCCGGAAGGATGGGGTGATTGGCTCTCAAGGGTCTTAAATCTTTCGAACCCGCTGATTATGCCGCCGTTTCTTTTTGGGGGCGCGGTAGGCCGGGCCTTTTTTGCGGGTATGCTTGAAGATGGGCTCTTCTTCCTCGGATAGGTCCTCCTGCCCGGCCACGGCCAGTTGCAGGCGGGACTCAAACTCCGGTACCGATATGGCGGTGGCCCCTTGATGTTCCGCATAGTCCAGAATTTCCCGATCGGAGGTGACCACCAGGGCTCGCTGCCTTTCTTTAGAAGCTAACCGTTTAATCACTTCATCGGCTGGTTCTCCCCGACGGGAATAGATGATCAGGATGCCCTGGTAGCGATCACGGCTTTCGGTCAACTCTCCTGATTCCCAGCCATCGAAGACCACGGTGATGGGATGGTGCCGCACCCGGCGATAGGCGGCCAGTTTCTGGAGCAGGGCCTGCCGCCCGGCTTGTAGGTCCTGGGCTTCAAAAATCAGCAGTTCCGGGGATTGCCGAATCAGATTATAACCGTCTATGATGAGATGTACCGACATCATTGTAATTTAAACTGATGTCTGAAATTTTGTCAACTTTTTGAAACCCTCGGCTTGCCTGAAAAGGAGGGAGGGGCCAAAACTCCGGCCCCCTTTACAAGGTTTGCTTTAGTGGCTGGAAGAATACTTCCTTAATGGAGGGTTGAGGGATCTTTCTTAATATAATTTCTTTTTAATCGGTTAAGGTCATGTAGTAAATCTCGGTTCAGCTGTAGAACCTGTTTCCGAGACCTAGATCGGCGCCGGACCAGAAACTCATGAAACATGCCGAGCTTTTGCTGTAAGGCTACCAGAGAATTCTCCAGAGCCTGTAAGTATTGAATCAATGACTCCGATAAGCAGCCCCGGTCCATTAGCTCCCGGGCCAGTTGGAGTTGGCTTTGAATCGCTTCGGGGTCGGATTGAACCCGAGAGACTTCGGTTTTCCCAGGCATGTTCTGGTTTCCTGTGAGCCAAGTATTTTGTTATACTGAATTAAATGCAATTCACATACCAAAATCAGAAAATAAGATTGATTAGAATAGCAATGCCTGCCAGTAGTAAGAGGCGCTCAGTTCTAGCAATATTGTTTGACTATTCGCACATAACGTTTAAGAATTTTTACAACTGGACAGCAATGCAGTCTTTCATGACGAGATGGGGAGAGAAAAAGGGGGAGGATCTGGTAAATAAGCAGGGTTAAATTAAGGGGTTGCATCTGATTTTTGGGTTTGCCTCGGTGTCCCTAACTAAGCATGGTCCTATAGTTCCACTACCGAATCATCGCCAATCATCACCCGCAGGCATCGATGTCGTTCATGGCGGGCCAACCTGGCATTCTTACCGACTAGACTGTCTTCCAGCCGGTCGATCTGCTGGATTTGGACTTCGTCAAGGATCACTGAATGTTCAATAACTGAACTTTCTACCCTGGAATTATTCCCGATGCTGGTGAAAGGGCCAATGAAGCTGTCCTTAATGAGGCAGTTGGTCCCAATTACTATGGGGCCCCGCAGTGTGGAATTAATGATCCGGGCTCCCGGGGCGATGCTGACCCGGCCGCTGATCTGGCTTAAATCGTCCACCTCTCCCTGCAGATCACGACTGACCCATTCGTCCAGAACAATGGTATTGGCCGTCAATAGATCATCTTTCTTTCCGGTATCCAACCACCAGGAGTCGAGCCGATAGCTTTTCACTCCTCCCCCGGACTCCAGGAGCTTCTGGATGGCGTCGGTGATTTCCAGTTCTCCCCGTCGGGATGGGGTCAATCCGGCAATGGCCTGGTGAATCAGTGGGGAAAAGATATAGACCCCCACTAAGGCCAGATTAGAAGCAGGATTCTGAGGTTTTTCTTCTAACCTGACCAGGCACCCCTGGGAATCTACTTCAGCAATGCCGAATTGGGAAGGATTACTGACTTCTTTAAGCAGTATCAGGGCATCTGTCTGATCATGTTGAAAGGTCTCAAGGAAGCCATTGATCCGGCTGCCAATCAGGTTGTCACCCAGGTACATCACAAAGGGTTGGTCTCCTAAAAATTCTTGTGCAGTGGTGACCGCATGGGCTAACCCGGCGGGCTCGGTTTGGACAATATAAGTTATATTGACTCCCCACCGGTCACCATTAGCCACGGCCTCCTGAACCAGGGTCCCGGTCTCTGGAGAGATGATTATTCCCAGATCGTTAATCCCGGCATGGATTAAATTTTCAATCACATAGAACAGAATTGGTTTGTTACCCACTGGTACCAGTTGTTTGGCCGCGGTATAGGTCAAGGGTCGTAGACGGGTCCCCTTGCCGCCGCTTAATATCAGTCCTTTCATAGGTGGTTGGCTCCCGTTTTCCGGATAGTATTTTTATTCGCTGGTATTAAGCAGTCATTTATAATTTTTATGGGTAGAGGTCACAAAAAACGGAAGTTTTTTGAATTTCCTGAACCCATTTAGAAAACTTTGGCGCATTTGATGGATCTGAATTATACTTGAACTACCCATGATTGGCCAACCTGATTTGCAATCAACAACAGATTATGATAATTTTCTTGCTAAAATGGTAAGTTACTTTTTGGTTAACCAGCCCCGGTCCTTACCTCAGGTGATCTCGAGTCCCAAGGTTACCCAGAGGATGGTATGTCGGAGTCCAAAGGAATAGATTATGGTAATGGAACACACCCCGGAATTTGAACTGGCAGAGCGTGTCCGCCCTCTGGTCAACGAGATCCTGGCCCGCTTCAATGAGGAAAATATTAATCCCCAAGAGGCCGGGACCATTATCATTGCGCTGATGCACCGCTTGCTGCAGGCTCTGGACGAAAATCCGGAAGCCCAGCGGCTTTTTACCCTTTCGGTAGTGCAATTAATCAATCAGCACCTGGCTGGCACTTTGGGACAGGCCTGAATTTTGCCCTGCCGAAGCATCCGGAAGCTCGGATGTGCGGCCAACCTTTTATCGGGTATTCTATAAGCGGCTATCGGGTCAGAGGGATCTGGCTGCTCTGGAAGAGACCGAAATTCCTTTTTAAACACACTGCTTAGCGGCGGTTAATATTTTCATGATTAATTTTTTCAGCCAGGAAGTCGGCCCTTATGCGCCAATGTTATAATAATATCCTCGAACTCATTGGCCGGACCCCGCTGGTCCGTCTCAATCGCCTCAATCCCAACCCCGATGTAGAAATCTATGTCAAACTTGAAAGTTTCAACCCGGGGGGCTCTATCAAAGATCGGGTGGCCTGGTCCATGATCCAGGATGCCGAGGCCCGCGGGGAACTGACCAAAGGCAAGACGGTTATTGAGGCAACCAGCGGCAATACCGGCATCGGCCTGGCCATGGTCTGTGCCGTGAAAGGCTATCCCCTGCTGCTGGCCATGCCAGAATCGGCCAGTCAGGAGCGCAAAATCATCCTCAAGGCCCTGGGCGCCGAACTACTCTTGACCCCGGCCGCACTGGGGACCGACGGTGCCATTGAAGAGGTCTACCGACTGGTCCGGGAACACCCGGAAAAATATTATTTGCCTGATCAGTTTAACAATCCCAGCAATCCTCTGGCCCACTATTATGGTACGGCTCAGGAAATCTGGGATCAGACCGAGGGCCAGGTCAGTATGGTGGTCATTACCATGGGGACTACCGGCACGCTGATGGGCACCTATCGGCGACTCAAGGAACTTAATCGCGCGGTGCAAATCATCGGAGTCGAACCCTATTTAGGCCATAAACTGCAAGGCCTCAAAAATATGAAGGAATCTTATAAACCCGGCATCTTTGACAAAACCCAGGCCGATGCCATTGTCAACATCGAGGACGAGGAAGCCTTTGAAACCACGCGCCGCCTGGCCCGGGACGAAGGCCTGTTCTTGGGAATGAGTTCCGGGGCGGCAGTAGCCGTGGCCTTAAGACTGGCTCAGGAATTGGCACAGGGACTGATTGTCGCTATCTGCCCGGATGGCGGTGAACGTTATCTGTCGACTCCTTTATTTGCTGAAAAAGAGAAGCCCTCCCTGGTTTTTTACAATACCCTGACCCGTCAGAAAGAGGCCTTTTCTCCCCTTAAGCCTGGCGAAGTAACTATCTATACCGATGGGCCTACCATGAATGCCCATCTCTCTCTTACCGGGGCGCGGCGGTTGGTAATGGTCGATCTGCTGCGGCGCTATCTCGAATATCAGGGATTGGCGGTCCGCCTGGTGGTCAATCTGATTGATTTAGACGATAAAACCATTCAGGGCGCGGCCGCGGCTGGACAGCCGATAACAGAGTTCACGCGGCACTATGCCACAGAATTCTTTAAGGATCTTAAGGCACTAAGATTGAAGCCCGCCACTGCTTATCCGCGTCCTACCGAGCATGTCGATGGTATGCTGGCCCTTACCCGGCGTCTGATGGATCGGGGCTACGCTTATGAAAAACTGCGCTCGGTATATTTCGATATTTCCCGCTTTAAGGAATATGGCAAGCTGTCCCGCATCGATCTGACCAAGATCCGGCTAGGTAAAACCGTTGATCTGGACGAGTATGAAAAGGATAATCCCCGGGATTTCACCTTGCTGAAAAGGGCCAAACTGGGGGAATTGAAAAGCGGCCTTTATTATGCCACCGAGTGGGGCAATGTCCGTCCGGGCTGGCACCTGGAATGCGCTGCCATGGCTCTGAAGCAGTTGGGTGAGACTATCGATATCTATGCCGGTGGTTTGGATCAGATCTTTCCCCACCATGAAAACGTCACGGCTATCTGTGGAGCCGCTACGGGAAAACCGCTGGCCCGTTATTGGCTCCATAGTGAACGCATTCTTTGTGAGGGCCGCAAAATCCCCGAAGGTCAGGGACACAGTACAGTGCGGGAACTGCTGGAACAAGGGTTTCGGGGGGAAGATTTGCGCTATTTTCTGATGGCCACGCAATATCGCAAGTCGCTCCAGGTTACGCCAGCCAGCCTAAACGCGGCTCGCCGTGGTCGCCAACGACTCGATTTTTTCCTGGATCGTCTGGCCCAGGTACGCCGCGGGGGTCATTTTCCAGAGCTTGATCAGCTGCTTTTCCAATTAAAGAAGGATTTTATGGCGGCTATGGACGATGACCTGAACATTTCCCAGGCATTGGCGGCATTCTTTAATTTTTTGAAGGTCGGGCATGGACTGATGGACCAGAACCGTCTCGACCAGGCAGGAGCCCAAGCCATTCTGGTCCGCTTCCAGGAATTGGACGAGATCTTAGGGATCATGAACATCCCTGAGCCGGTTGAAGATGCCACCATTGAAGCCCAGATCCAGGCCCGGGAGGAAGCCCGGCGTCAGCGGGATTGGCCCCGGGCGGATCAGATCCGCCAGGAATTGGCCGCCCAGGGTATTGAAGTGATCGATACCCAACAGGGGCCGGTGTGGCGGCGAAGGTAAGCCAGCCTCTGGAAACAAAAGATCTTGCCAAACCGGCCCAGAGATTTTATAAATTCATAGTGGACTGATTTTGTTAATCCGATTGCCGGAGTGGTGGAATGGGTAGACGCAGGGGACTCAAAATCCCCCGGGCTTTATGCCTGTGCGAGTTCGAGTCTCGCCTCCGGCACCAATAATTTCAATAAGTTATTTAGGGTTTAGGTGAAGCGACCTAAACCCTTCCCTCATTTTAGTGTGAGACTTTCACCCAAGGGTTTGTCTCGCTGGCCTGCTCAAAGACCACCATCGCCAGTATCCGGCGACTCCTCTCGATATACCTCGTCCCGATAGATAAACAGCACTACTGTAGGGGCGACAAAAACCATAATAGCTTATACCAAGTTGCGATCAAAGAGCTAAAATGCCCCCTCACCCTCGCCCTCTCCCCCGCCGGCGGGTGAGAGGGGATAAAGGGTAAAATTACTCATTTGAAAGCTAACCGGTATTAATATCATCAATAATTATCCTATTGACTGGTTATCTCCGGCGGCCAACGATTCAAAGACCGAGGCAGGCGCACAACTCACAGAAAAAAGCCTAACTTTTTTTCTTGGTCTTTTTCAGACGCACCTGGACCGTTTGGGGCTGAATACTCAGTAATTCCAATCCAGGAGGTAGTTGCGCGTTAACCCGGACCTTGTGTCGTCCTGGTTTGAGGTTATGCAGATCGACCTCGGCAGTTAAATCGTTGGGGGAAAGGTCATCAAGTTTAGGGGCAGGACCTCGGATAGTTAAAGATACCCTGGGGGGATGAAGTTGAACTGGCCCGGAGGCCATAGTGGGCACTATTTCAACTCCGGTAAGCACCTTGGTTTTCTGGATGGGATGTATTTCCAGGTCAGCCAATATTGGTTTGTTCCCAACATAGGAAAGACGAAGATTCTGAAAATTTAGATCTACTTCACGGGTCACAGGGGAGCTAAGATGACTGATTTCAATAGGCAGGGTATTTAAGGAATTAAGTTGAGAAAGCTCGCTTTCCGGCCCCTTGACCTCAATCCGCTCTGGAGACATTTTAACTTTGACCAACTCATAACCCGGGGCGGGGCTGCCTTTTATGACGGGATGGATCTCCAGGCGGCGCGTAATAGCCTTGTCAAGAATCACCGTAATGGCATTGGGACGGATCCGGGTTACTACCACTCCCCGAGGAAAGTCAAAGCTGCCAGGACTTAAGGGGAAGACATAATTGCCGGGTTTATAGCCGGTAAGATCAATCCGTTTATGCAATCTTTCCGCGCTCAATTCCCGGACGACACTATGAGGGCCCTGGATGCGAACCTCGATCTGCGGGGAAATATCGTTAGTTATAATGAGGTTGGCGGGAATATTTACCAGTTCCAGGGAGAGTTTCAAACCGGTTTCGATCCGCTCTTCGCCACCCACCGCGAACCATAGGGCCAAGGCCAGCGCCAGGGAAAGTATCTTGAGTCCTTTATTTTTGCTCAGTGAAGTTAAAAATTTTTGCCAGCCAGCTTTCTTGTTCACTTTCTTTTTCTCGGATAAAAATTTCCTCTAAGGTTTGTAAGAGTTGTACCCGGCTGAGATTGGGAATCATTTTGCCACCCTGGGCAAGGGACACCTGACCCCTTTCCTCCGAGATGATTAAGGCCACCGCATCGGTATTTTCAGTAATGCCCAACCCTGCCCGGTGTCGGGTTCCCATAGTTTTGTCAATCCCGGGACGGCGGGATAAAGGAAGAACGCAGCCGGCCGCAATAATCAAGTCACCCTGGACAATGACCGCCCCATCATGGGTGGGGGTATGGGGCCAGAAAAGACTGGTGAGCAGTTCGCGGGTGACCAGGGCATCGAGTCGGATAGCGCCTTCGAGGTAATCGTTCAGCTGGGCCTGCCGCTCCAGCACGATCAGACCGCCGATTTTTTTACTGGCCAAGGAATCAGCGGCGGCACAGATTTCTTCCAGGGCTTTGGGCACCGGAATAGATGGGCGGATGATGGCGCGTCGGCCCATGCGGCTTAATACCCGGCGGATATCGGCCTGGAAAAGGATGATCACAATCAATAGGAAGCTTTTGACAAAACTTTCTAGCACCCACTCTAAAGTAAATAAATTCAGCCGCCGAGCGCCCCAGTAAGCTAAGAACAGAATGACCATACCGGCCAATACCTGAATGCCTTGGGTGCCTCGTAAGAGCAGGATCAACTGGTAGATCAGGATGGCCACCAAAATGATATCCACCCCATCTTGCCACCGCAGATTATATAATTCTTGCATTTTTTGATACTCTGGAGTGCTGAAGAAATTTATTTTGGGTAACTGTGGAGGATGGCCTCCACCATGTTGATTACCTGGCGGCCCCACAAGACGTTATGGGTCCGGATGATGTTGGCCCCGCGCATCAGGGCCACGGCAATGACCCCTAGGGTGCCGATATCACGCTGAGTAACCGGGAGATCAAGAACTTTACCGATGAAGGCTTTGCGCGATGGCCCCAGGAGGATCGGGCAGCCGAGTTCCTGAAATTCGTCCAGTCTTTGGATTAATTCCAGATTATGTTGCCAGTTTTTGCCAAACCCGATGCCTGGGTCCAGGATGATCCGGGAACGAGATATACCATGGGCAACGGCAAAGGCCAGACGTTCCTGGAAAAACGTTTTGATCTCGCCGATCAGATTCTGGTATTGGGGTTTGATCTGCATATTTTGGGGAGTACCCTGCATATGCATCAAGACTACCGGCACCCCGGTTTCGGCCACCAGGTCAGCCATGTCCGGATCAAAGCGCAGGGCACTGATGTCATTGATTAGGTTGGCTCCGGCTTTCAGGGCCCTTTGGGCGACCACAGCTTTATAGGTATCAATAGAAATAAGGACTTCTGACCGGCTGCGAAGGGTTTCAATGATCGGGATGACTCGATCCAGTTCTTCCTGGAGAGAAATTGGGGTGGCAAAGGGCCGGGTCGATTCACCGCCGATATCAATAATATCGGCGCCTGCGGCGACCATTGCCTGAGCATGCTCCAGAGCTGCCTGCGGTTCGAAGAATTGGCCACCATCGGAAAAAGAATTTTGGGTCACATTAATCACCCCCATGATCAAGGCTCGGAGAGAGAGATCATAGGAATGATGGCCGATGGTGAATCGGCGAGCCGGCCGCAGAACGGAACTTAACCCGGCACCGCCTAAGGTCACCGCCCGCTGGTCCATAACTTACGCCTGCTGGACGAGTAGAGATTGGGATACTGGGGAATCCTGGGTATCTTCGGGTTCAGGCGAACGGTCCGCTGGAGTGGGACCATGTATGATTTCATCAATTTCGGCAGATCCCAGGGTTTCCTTTTCCAGTAAGGCTTGCGCCAAGGCATGCAATTTGGGCAGGTTGTTGCAGAGAAGTTCGGTGGCCCGCTGATGACAATCAGTGATTAGCTTCTTTATTTCAGCGTCGATCTTGCGGGCGGTTTCTTCGCTATAATCACGGTGTTGGGAAATCTCTCGTCCCAAGAAAATCTGCTCTTCGCGTTTACCAAAGGTGAGAGGACCCAATTCCTCACTCATGCCCCAATCGCAGACCATCTTGCGGGCCAGATCGGTGGCCCGTTCAATGTCGTTGCCGGCCCCGGTTGTGAGATGTTTCAGGACCAGTTCTTCGGCAGCTCGCCCTCCCAATAGGACGATCAGGGTATTGAGCAAATATTCTTTTGAATAGGTATGTTTTTCGTCCAAAGGAAGCTGTTGGGTTACGCCCAGGGCTCGCCCCCGGGGGATGATGGTAACTTTGTGGATCGGATCGGTCCCCGGGAGAAGCCTGGCTACCAGTGTATGGCCGGATTCATGGTAAGCAGTATTCCTTTTTTCCTCATCGGAAAGGATCATGCTTTTGCGTTCCGAGCCCATCAGGATCTTGTCTTTGGCGTGTTCAAAATCTTCCATGGTGAGGCGATCTTTGTTGGCTCGAGCCGCGAACAGGGCGGCCTCGTTAACCAGATTTTCGAGATCAGCCCCTGAAAAACCCGGGGTTCCCCGAGCCAGGACGGAGAGATCGACCAGATCGGCAATCGGGGTTTTACGGGTATGAACCTTGAGGATAGCCTCTCGACCTTTGAGATCAGGTATGGGAACCACTACCTGGCGGTCAAAGCGTCCGGGACGGAGCAGGGCGGGGTCCAAGACGTCAGGGCGGTTAGTGGCAGCAATCAGGATAACCCCTTCATTGGCTTCAAAGCCGTCCATTTCAACCAGTAGTTGGTTGAGGGTCTGTTCGCGTTCGTCGTGGCCCCCTCCGAGCCCAGCTCCCCGGTGGCGGCCGACCGCGTCGATTTCATCGATAAATATAATACAGGGAGAATTTTTCTTCCCCTGGAGGAAAAGATCGCGGACCCGGGCTGCCCCGACCCCGACAAACATCTCGACAAAGTCGGAACCACTGATGCTGTAGAAGGGGACACCTGCCTCACCGGCAATGGCGCGGGCTAACAACGTCTTGCCAGTCCCGGGAGGACCGACAAGTAAAACGCCCTTCGGGATCCGCCCCCCTAGGCGCGAAAATCTCTTGGGATCTTTGAGGAACTCAATAATCTCACTTACTTCATCCTTGACCTCTTCAATCCCGGCGACATCATTAAAGGTTATTTTGACGGTGTTCTCGGACAACAGTCGGGCCCGGCTTTTGCCAAAGGACATGGCCTTTCCGCCCCCGGCTTGCATTTGCCGCATGAAAAAGATCCAGACACCGACCAGAAGGAGCATCGGCAGCCAAGAGATCAGGAAGTTGGTGTACCAAGGGGAATCTTCTACGGGTTTGGCGACGATTTCGACACCTTTATCCCGCAAAATTTTGATTAATTCTGGATCATGGGGAGAATAAGTGCGGAAGTCTTGGCCGTCTAGTTTTTTTCCAACTATTTCTTCCCCCTGCAAAGTGACACTGGCTACCTTGCCTTCATTAACCAGATCCAGAAACTG
The DNA here is from genome assembly GCA_019309545.1 of Deltaproteobacteria bacterium. NCBI lineage: Bacteria > Pseudomonadati > Myxococcota > Myxococcia > Deltaproteobacteria bacterium. The sequence continues at coordinate 17,931 of JAFDGA010000018.1, read as the reverse complement.
GCTATAGCTTACCTGAATTTTTTCGCGCGCTGACTGGGGTCGATTAAAAAAATTAAAAAGAAAGATCATCACCAGGCTTATCAGGAGCCAGAGAGCCAGGTTTTTATAGAAAGGGGTGAGACGATTGTTCATTAATTATCCTTAAAATCTAAGGGAAACCCAACGATTCGAATAATTTTTATCATATTCTAAGTCAATTTGCAACAATGGCAATTAGAATATAAACCTGCAACTCGAAGTCGGCAAGGGTTTAGTAATTATTTATTGCCTGTCAAGACCTTTCCTGGCTGCCTCCAGACGATCCTCAGGTGGCGATAAAGTAAAAAATGTCAGATTTTTCTTGGTTAGAGGAGTGGAATAAGCTTAGGCCTTGCTGAAGCTAATCTTCTCGGCGGCATGATTTTGTTTCTTCTTGATTAATTCAAGAATCTTGACTTCAAGGGTAGCCAGCTGGAATGGTTTTAGCAAATAGCCGTCCAATTCACCGACAATTGCCGCGGCAACGGTTTCCTCCGGGACTTCGCCGGTAATCATTAAAAATGGGATATTTCGGAATTTTTTGGAATTACGCAGCCATTTATGGAGTTCTAAGCCATTCAAACGGGGCATATTGATGTCACTAATAATGAAATCTATTTGGGTCTCTTTTAATTTTGCAATGGCTTCCAGACCATCGCCGGCTTCTTCGATCAGTTCCCGCACCCCTAGCTTAACCAGCATCAGACACAAAACTTCTCGGATAGCCGCCATATCATCGACTACTAAAAAATTCATCCCTTTAAACTCGGATCGAACTCGTTGATTCTGGCCGGGAGATAGGATTTGGTTATCGATTACCATCAGCCTCTCAAGCTAGGGTTTCACAAAGTTATCAATTATTTGTATCACCAACAATCTTATCGGCTGAGGGAAAAAAATAAATAAGGGTAAATTGCGTTTTTGGGGAAAAAATAGGTAGATCGGGTTGATAAAGTTCTGTAAAGTTCACTCGGGGGATTTAAAAGTTTAATTTATTCAGTTTAGTTAGAGGGGAGGTTGGGGGACTGCCGACCCCCCGCCCTCCCTTCAGCTTCCCTCCCAACCTCCCCTAAGGTTGTGAGAATGGGTTGGGGGAAACCTTTTTCTGACCTAATATCTAGTAGTGTGAGGGTTAAAAATTTCCGGACACAGAGCTATCAGCGCTTCTCGAGGAACTCGCCAGGGACGAGATCCCAGGCGCACCCCGTTTAATCGACCATCACGGATCATGCGATAGATGGTCCGGCGTGAGAGGTCCAGCAGCTGGGCAACTTCGTCCGGACGGAATAACCGTTTTCTGTTGATAAATTCCATAATTCTCCTCCTTTCAAATGCGTTTCTGCCTGCTTGGATAAATTTAGAGAGGCTGGTCTAGGTTTCCGATAACAAAATTTTTGGGTTATTTTCTAAGCAAAACTGAGGCCGATAACGACATTTTATAAGTATCAGTAAATATTATTAATAATAAATAAGCCACCAGATTCCTGCGAATACCCCTAGATTTTTAGGAGAGATTTTCCCTAATTTCTAGGGGTTTTTTTGATCTCTCTAGGGCTGTTCAGTTCTTTTTGTTGATTTTCCGGTTCCTTCCACCCTGACAATAACCGCCGAGCCGGGCGGATAAGGTAGCGGTCTGACCGCTCTACGGCATAAGTGATGAAATATCAAGCAGATTTGCAGTCAACGAGAAAATCTCCTGGTTTCAGTGACAGGAGAGGACATTTTTCTCTTGTTGGACATGATTCTTGAAACAGGGTCTGAAGCAAAGGGTGACCATGGAGGGGAAAATGAATCAGGACCGATTGTTACGACCGCGAGAGGTGGCTCAGCGATTAGGGGTATCGCGCTCCACGGTTTATCGCTGGTTTTGGGAGGGCAAGCTAAGAGGCATCAAGTTAAGCGAGGGAAGTCTACGGATTTTGGAGAGCTCGGTGCAGTTGATGTTGGAAGTGATCTGGTGAAGAGGAGCAGCGGATGGTAGGTGGAGAGGCCATTGTGGTGACCCTAGCGCAATGATTGTGCCAGATTATCCAGGCGTTCTGGTAATTATTAATGATTTCATATATATAAATCGCCACTATGGCGACAGTTAGGAAATCCAAGCGAGAAAGCAAACGGGAGCTTTACTGTGCCGAAGCCCAATCTCTGTATCTGGCCGGGAAGAGTGTAGAAGAGATCGGGAACATTTTGCCGGTAGCCCAGAGAACTTTAAAGAGTTGGCAGAAACAGGGTCATTGGGAAGAAAAACGGCAAGCCGCCCATCGCTCTCCTCGCCTGTTAGGGGAAGCGTTAAAAGGGGTGCTGCGCCAGAAAACGGAGAGGCTATTAGCCAAGGGAGATCTCCGGGCCGCGGAAGTAGAGGAGTTGACGAAATTGATCACCCTCATCGATCGGTTAGGCAAGCAGGCCTGGGATCTAAGAGTCGCAGCCCTGGAGGTAATGAGTCAATTTGTTGAATTTTTGCGCCAACAGGTCAGAGATCCAAGGGAGTTGCGATGTTTCTCACGTCGGATTCAAGAGTTTTTCCAAGAGTTGGAGGAGAAAAAATAGTCAGTTCGGAGAAGCGGACCGACCAGGAGCAATCAGCGGCCAAGCCTCCCAGGAGAAAGAAGTCGATGACTCTGAAAAGGAAGTTGACTCGGACTGAGTTTCGGCAGCGGGTGGATGAGATATTGATCCGGCTGAATCTGGAAGTGACCTCCTTCCTTCCCGAGACCGAGGGTCAGCGGGAAGATCGGCTCCAACGGGCGGCCCGGGACCCCCTATTTTTTTGTAAGACCTATCTGCCGCACTATTTTTCTCAGGCCCCAGCCCCCTTTCAGTATGAGTTAGTGAAGTTATTAGAACAAAGAGCAGTATTAAAGAGCCCGGAGGCGGAGCCGGAGAAGGAAGCGGAGGGAAACGACGGCCTGGCGACTGCGGTAACCCCGGTAGTGGTGGCGGCCCCCCGGGAATTTGCCAAGACGACCTTATGTTCTTTCGGGTATGTGCTGCATCAAATCTGCTTTGGCAAACGTCATTTTATCATTATCGGTAGTGATACCGAAGACCTGGCCAGCGACCTGACGGGATACATCTACTTGGAATTATTATACAATGATCGGATACGAGATGATTTCGGGGAACTGGTGAAGGGCAACCGTCCAGTCAATGATTTTGTGACCACAAATGACATTCGCGTCAAGGCCCGGGGGCGGGGGCAAAGGCTGCGCGGCCTCAAGCACCGCCAATGGCGTCCGGATCTGGTGATCTTGGATGACTTGGAAAACGATACCAATGTCCGCAACCCAAAAATCGTCCAGCAAATATTAAACTGGGTCAAGTCAGCCGTCTACCCGGCCATCGATGCCGGGGGAAATCTGTTTATTATCGGCACGGTGTTGCGTTGGCATAGTGCCCTTCACATCATGCTGACCAGTGAGGAGGAACCTTACTGCTATTTCGGGCGCCGCATCTACCGGGCCATTCAGGAAGATGGCACCTCTTTATGGGAGGCCAAGCACCCCCTGAAGAAGCTGTTGTTGGAGAAGCAATTGATGGGGACCGTAGCGTTCAATCGGGAAAAGATGAACGAACCGGTCCAGGAAGCCGGGCTGTTCCAGCAACAGTGGATCCATTATTACCATCCGGATTGTTTAAAGGATCGAAATTTAATTGTCACTGGATTCTTTGACCCATCTATTGAAAGCGGGGCCAGCGCCGATTACAAAGCCTGTGTCACGGTAGGTTTCGATTCCAAGGAAATGGTCTTTTATGTCCTGGATGCCTTTATTCAGAAGGCCACCTTAGAACACACCTTAAATATCATTTTTGATCGACATCAAGAATTTAATTACCATCTGTTAGGAGTGGAAGACAATCTTTTCCAGCGGTTGCTCCTCAAGGAGTTTGAGCGCCTGGGTCAGGAGCGGGGCCAGATTCTGCCCATCAAAGGAGTGACCAACCGGATAGCCAAGGAGACCCGGATTGCCGGTCTATCACCTCTGTTGGAGCGAGGTAAGATCCGGTTTATCCGAGGACATTCCGATCAGGAACTTTTAATCGAGCAATTGCTTTATTTTCCTTCGGCGTCGATCCATGATGATGGCCCTGACGCGTTGGAAGGAGCTATCCGGCTGGCCCAGAGATTGCCGGTAGGGTTGCCCCGTTATGCGCCGCTGCAGAAGCGGGCCTTTGGGAGCAGAGGAGCGTACTGAGTTTTCAGTTTCCTGGTTTCTGTACCAGTTTCAAAGCAAGTCTGAAGGAAGTTTACCAGTCCACCAATGATTGCAAGGATCAGGGTTTGATTATGGCCTTAAAGGATTTTTTCAGTTGGGTCGCCCACCGAGGGCGAAGGTTAGATAAGAAAAAGGTGAGTCCGGTGACTGAGGAAATCGCCGCGGTCAATTTACAGGACCGATGGAGCACTTATCCCAGTGCCGGTCTGACGCCGGAGCGTTTGGTAGCTATCTTCCGGGAGGCAGATTACGGGGATATTTACCGTCAGGCCGAACTCTTTGAAGAGATGGAAGAAAAAGACCCGCATCTGGCGGGTATTCTGCAAACCCGCAAACTGGCAGTGTTGAGCCTTGATTACGACATCTTGCCTTATAGCGATACGCCTCAGGATCGACAGATTGCCGGATTTGTAGGGGATATTATCTTTGGGTTGGACGATTTTGAGGACACCCTGCTTGATCTGCTCGATGCCATCGGCAAGGGCATTGCGGTCAGCGAAATCTTCTGGGACGTCGTGGATAATCGGGCGGTGGTTAGCGGATTGCGCTGGATAAACCAGAAAAAACTCTGCTTTTCCGACAGCTTAACGCCTCGGATTCTTACTGATCAGGAGCGTTGGCGGGGGATTGAGCCGCCGGAATGGAAGATCATCTATCATCGTTACAAAGCTCGCAGTGGCTACGATACCCGGGCCGGGATGCTGCGAGTTGTGGCCTGGATGTATCTATTCAAAAATTATGCTCTGAAAGATTGGGCTACCTTTAATGAGGTCTTTGGTATGCCCTTGCGGTTGGGAAAGTATGAACCCTCCGCCAGTCAGGTGGATCGGGATGCCCTAGTAGCGGCGATCCGGGCTCTGGGGACCGATGCTGCCGGGGTGATCAGTAAGAATACCGAGATCGAATTTGTGGAGATTTCGGCCCGGCAATCGGGGCAAAATATCCCGTATTTAGTGATGGCGGAATTTTGTAATCGGGAGATGTCCAAGGCCATTCTAGGGCAGACCCTGACCACCGATACCGCCGGCAGCACTGGGACATATAGTGCTGCCAAAACCCATAATCTGGTGCGACAGGATCTGCTGCGGGCAGATGCCGAGGCCTTGAGTCGTACTTTGCGGTCTCAGTTGATTCAACCCCTGGTAGGGTTTAATTTCGGATGGGATAGGCCACTGCCCTGGTTCCGGTTCAAATACGCCGAAGAGGAGGACCTTAAGACCCTATCAGAGGTATATGTCAATCTGGATAAGATCGGTTATCCCCTGACCCAGGAACATGTGGCGGAGCGGTTTGGCATCCCCCTGCCGGAACCAGGGCAGAAATTAATCCAAAGCCAGGCACCACCTAACACTGATTAAAGAGGGAGCAATGCATAAAGAAATTGCATTAAGTATCGAAACTTCCGGAATCCCGGAGTGGATTCGGATATTGCCACTTGGGTTGATCAGCCTGGGAGATGGTCGTCCGGAGTTTGAGGTTGACCAGGAAGCCATCGACAACATCATCAACCACTTCACGGCGCGCGGGCTGGATATGGTGATTGACTACGAGCATCAGACTTTGGAAGGCGGTCAGGCCCCGGCGGCGGGTTGGATCAAGTCCCTGGTGAGTCGAGAGGATGGCCTCTGGGCGCGGGTAGAGTGGACCGAAAAAGGACGCGACTACTTACATAATCGAGAGTACCGCTACTTTTCCCCGGTACTGACGCTCGACCGGGAGACGCGCCGGCCTATCGCCCTGCATCATGTGGCTTTGACCAATACCCCGGCCATCAATCACTTGCCGCCCCTGGTAGCCAAACTGACGATGGCAGCGGATGCCAGGGGAGCAGCGGAAATCAAGGCAAAGGCCAATGAGGCTCCAAGTCGACCAGCAGCCATGGGTATGGAGGGAAAGGGATTGGAAGATCAGACTGCCAGTTTAACCTTTGGGCCACTGGGCAGCTGGTCTATCCCTCGACAAGGCGCAATTGCCTGTAAGAATGAGGACGGGGAGATGGAAGGCCAATTAAAGGAGATACGGCCCCAAGATCCATTAAGGTTTTATACCGCGGATGGAACCAGAGCCGCCAACCAGATGAGCCGGGAAGAGATTTTAAGCGCCTTGGGGTTACCGGATACTGCCGATCGATCTCAAGTCCAGGCCACGATTGCGGCGCTTAAAAGCGGGGTTGCAAGTGCGGAGAGGCTTCAGGAAGAGGTGGCCAAGCTCAAGGCAGCCGAGGCGGAGCGGTCCTCCAAGGAGTTGATGGAGTTAGCCCTGAAATCCGGCAAGGTGACCCCGGCCCAGCGGGAATGGGCGGTAGAATATGTCCGTCGGGACCCGGAGGGGTTTAAAGTGTTCCTGGCCCAAGCTCCTAAGATTATTCCGGTGGGAGAGCAGTTAAATCTGAGGGAGGACTGCAAACCCAAGCCCACTCTCAGCTCAAGTCAGATGGAGATCAACCAGCTTATGGGGATAAGTGAAGAAATTTACTTAAAATATAATTCTGAAGGGAGGGAGTAAACATGGCGGCATTAACCGAGGATCGCCGATTGGAGAAGTATGCCGGAGATGAATTGCCCTATAAAGTAGCCGGTAATACTGTTATTTATGCCAATTCCCTGGTCTGCCTCAACACCTCCGGTTATGTGGTTCCGGCGGCGGATACGGCAAATTATAAATTCCTGGGAGTAGCAGCAGAATATGTGGATAACAGCGCCGGGGCCAACGGGGCTAAATCGGTCCGGGTATGGCGCAAGGGAGTTTTTGAATTCGGGGCCTCAGCCATGGCGATCACCAAAATTTGTGATTGCGCCTATGTGCTGGACGATCAGACGGTGGGGACCGCGGCTCAGGCCACTAATGATATTGCCTGTGGCAAAATCGCCGGCTTTAAATCGGCCACCAGTGTCTTGGTCGATATTGACATGCGATAGGAGGAAAGCAAAGCATGCGTGGATTAGCAAATCTGGCCGATATTTATCGCAGTGCCCGGGCCTTGTTTTATGAAACCATGAGCCAGGTCCCCGCCTTGTATGAAAAGGTAGCCATGGTGGTGCCTTCCACTACCAGCCAGAATGATTACAAATGGCTGGGGGAAGTGCCGATGATGACTGAATGGCTAGGCAATCGACGGATTCAGGATTTAAAGGCTTACAGTTATACCCTGGTCAACCAGGAGTGGGCCAACGGTATCACCCTCCATAAGAACGAGATCGCCGATGATCAGCTGGGAATGTTTACCTACTTGGTGAAGGCTCTGGCTGAACAGGCGGCCCATCATATCAACCAACAGGTTTTCGGCCTGCTGCCGCAAGGCTTTAGCACCGCCTGCTACGACGGTCAAAATTTCTTTGATACGGACCATCCGGTAGGGAGCGGCACCCAAAGCAACTTCGCGGGGGGGACGGGGACCGCCTGGTATCTGCTGGATACCTCACGGGTAATCAAACCGCTGATCTTCCAGAAGCGCAGTGAGGTGGAATTCACCTCTTTGGATCGGCCCGAGGACCAGGAAGTCTTTTTATCGGGACGCTACCTGTATGGAGCCAATTATCGGGGTTCGTTTGGCTATGGCCTGTGGCAATTGGCCTATGCCTCCAAAGAGACCTTGAATGCCACCAATTATTCTCTGGCTCGGGCGGCGATGACCGCGTTTACCAATGACGAAGGGGTGCCGCTGGGGATTATGCCCAATATGCTGGTGGTGCCGCCCTCTTTGGAGGCCGCGGCCCGGGAGATTTTACATGCTGATTTCATCCTGGGCGATACCACTGCCGGGGGCAGCAAAAGTAATATCTGGAGAAGCTCGGCCGACTTGTTGGTGGTCCATTGGCTAAGTTAGGTCAGTATTTAAAGATTTAAAACAAATTTCAGGGGCGTGAATAATCATGCCCCTTAACCAAGGAAGGCATATGGTCTGGCTTAGCAAAAATCATCTAGAAACCCTGGAACGGGTCCCCAAAGAGTATGAAACCCTTACCATAGCTGAGATGGCGGTCAGCCTGACTCCGGCGAAGATCAGACCGGAGGATATTACGGAAAATTTGGAAGCCCGGGGGGCGCTGCTAAGCCTGGAGGTCGCCGATATCCGTTTTCGCCTGGATGGCCAGGCCCCGGCCAAAGACGAAGGTCACTTGATGGGGGCCGGCGATTCAATGGTATTGTGGGGAACCCAGAATTTAAGGCAGTTTAAGGCGATTCAGGCGAAAAATAAGTCGGGTATCTTGAGGATTACCTATTTCTTTTAGTTTTAGTTGTCAGTTTCGATTAAAGCCGAGGCGGTGTCTGATCCAGACCGATAGAAAGGCCCCGATTCGGGGTTGTGAAAGTGGTCAGTAGTCAGCAACTGACGACGGGCAGCAAAGACGGACAAAAGGGAGGCAGGATGGCCTATTGCAGCCAAGATGATCTGCTGAAGATGATTCCCTTGGAAGAACTGGCTGAAATCACCAGCGAGTCCGGGGGTACGCCCGATGCCGCGGTGGTGGCGGAGGCGATTGCCAAGGCCGATAGTGAGATCGATGCCTACTGTGGCGTGCAGTACCTGGTGCCGTTTGATCCGGTTCCGGATCGAGTCAAGTCATTATCGGTGGACATTGCTTTGTATCATCTTTATTCCCGGCGGAGTGTGGCCCCCGTGGTCAGACGGCAGAAGTATGAGGATGCGCTGGTGCAGCTTAAGGCCATTGCCCAGGGGACCGCAGTGGTGAGCGTTTCCGGCAGCACCGCCACGTCCACCGGCCGGGAGGTGACTGAGATGACCAGCGAGGCGCGGGTATTTAGCCGGACCTACCTGGGAAGATGGTAGCGGTTTCATGGTTGGGCGGCAACAACCGGTTGAACTGTTCTGGACCGGGTTTAGCAACCATAGAGAAAGCCGAGACACTGGATAGAAAATGGCGGATTACACCATTAAAGAGATTGAGGATGCGATTTTAGCGGCATTGACCGACCGGTTGGGGTCCTATGTCAAGACCATTGAAAGTTACCAGGGACAGCTGGAGGCGGATCTGGGGGAGTTTGCCTGGCGCCTTCCTGCGTCTTTGGTCATGTTGAAGGACACCCAGGTTAGAAAAGCCGCAGCCCACAGTTATGACCTGAAACTGACCTTCAGCATTATCGTGGCCGACCGCAACCTGCGGGGAAATCAGCAAGGGCGATTGGGCAATACCGGGGCCTATCAGATGTTAGAAGATGTACGGTTGGCGTTGTGGGATCAGGACCTGGGATTGGAGGTCAATCCTTTTATGCTGCTCAGGGAAGAGGCTCTGATCAATAATCGCCAGGTAGCGGTGTTTGCCGCCGATTATCAGACTCAAGTGGTTGTAAGTTTTGGATAAGTTGGCAGTTTTGGTGGATGGTTTTGGTTTAGCGGATGGAATCATTGGTTATCTTTTAAGATTACCAACTAAAACTAAAAACCAAAACCCCAACTAGGGTTCGAGAGGGGAGCATTATATGGCCTGGTCTATTCGCAACTTTCTGGCCACTCATAATCTGTTGGCCGTTTCCGCGCAACAGCGCGAAGCCGAGATAAATTCCGCCCAGACGCTGGACACCACTCTGTTGGTTGATCTGCATAATGTCCTAAACTACTACCCGACCCGCTGGACCAACAGTGAAGAAGCCACGGGCAAGGAAGAACCGGATAGAATTTACGACCTGGGAGGGTTGACGCGCGGCAATGTGGAATTTTCCCGGGCCCAGCCGCAGCATTTTGCCTTTTTGCTGGCTTATGCCCTGGGGCAGGTAAGCACCAGCACCGCGGGAAGCGGCGGCTATCGGCATACCATCACCCCGATGGCCGGCAACCTGGACGTGGCCCGATCAAATCCGTCCTTCACTGCAGCCCAACGTCTGGGCCAACAGGTGATGAAGTGCCGTTTTGTCTCCTGTTTTGTCGACCAGGTCAAGGTTCGATTTCCCAAGGATGGTTGGGCCAAGATCAGCGGGGTTGTCAAAGGCACCGGCAAAATTGACGACAATACCTACTGGGAAACGGTATTGCAGGCTTATAATGCTACCAGTCTGACTCTGGCCAGCAATGGGGTGGCAGGCAGTACGGCAGCCGAACGGCTCAGTAATGTTCAGGCCATAAAGGTGCAAAACCCGGGCACGGCAGCCTGGGAGGACGTTACCTATACCGCGGTTTCTGGGACCAGCCCGGCGGTAATTACCATCATTGCCCCCGGCGGCACCGGGGATAATACTAATTACCGGGTTTATTATCTTCCCACCGAAGGCGGCTGGATGAATTTTCCCGAACGGGTTAGCGAACCCCCACTGCGGTCCACCCAATTACGCGTCACTCTTGGCGGTCAGTGGACCGGCAGCGCCATCCAGGGGGGGCATCTGCTGGCGGCGGAGTTGCGGGACCTGAGTTGGACTTTTATGAACAATTTAAATATCGAAAGCACTGCCGGGAGTGGCGCCCTTTATGCTAATCGGGCCTTTCGCCGGGGTCGCCGCCAGAAGCTAGAATTTGATCGGGATTTCCGCGATTTTCTGATGAAACAACATCTGGCCGATAATGACACCCTGGTAGTGCATCTCAAATCTGAAGGCCCCGAGTACGCGCCTGGATATAAATACACGGTGGAGATTGTCTTTCCTAAAGTAGGAATTGTGGCGGTGCCGACGCGGGTGGCGGAACGGCGCTTGGCAGAGAGCATCGAATTTGCGGTGCTGGAGGACGACAGCCTGGGATCAGTGATAGTTTATGTCCAAAATCAGGTCTCGGGTTATGGTCGATAATCAGTTGTCATTAACCAGTGGTCAGTAGTCAGTGACTGAAAATTGATGGCTGCTTTACAAAGGGAAGGATATGGGCAGAAAACTTGCTGATGAGCCACAGACTTTGCGGGTCCGGGATCCGATTTCGGGAACGGTGATCACTCTGTATTATCGGATTCCGACTTCAGAAGAACGAGTGGCCTACCAGACCTCGGCTTTCCGGATCGAAGGCCAACGCCGGCAATTACGTTTAGGCGAAACCAGGCTTAAATTTGGCCTGGAGATTATGACCGGCTTTGCCCCGGGAGATTTTTACGTGATTAAAGATGGTCAGGAAGTGCCCTTGGATGCCGCGACGGATTCGGATTGGAAGGAACAGCTGGCCCGTCATGCCCCGGATTTGATCTCTTTTTTGGGGCAATATGTCTTTGAGGGGTTAAGAGCGGAATCGGCCGGGAGTCCCAACTGGGGGGAATAACCCCCGGCGCAGCCAGGGACGGCTGTGCCCTAAACAACGGCGATGGCAACATGATTACCGACCTCATCAGGGAAATCGGAGCAATTGTCTCCGGTCGGCTATGTACCGAGGCCCAGCGCCAGAAATGTCAGCAGGAGGACCAGGGATTTTCAGAGTGGGCCTGTAGCCAGTGTCGGGAGTATATCCCTGTCGAGCGGATCTCCCCCTGGACCTGGCACTTATTATTTCTTTACCAACTCCAAAGCGCAGGCTATCCTTTCCAGGCCAATGACCTAAGTTTAGAGACCTGGATGTTATTGGGGCTGTTCAGGCGGATTATCAATAGTCAGCGACTAGTTAAAAATTCCCCGAGTTCCGACCGTCACACAACCGCCTAATTAGGCTTGGACAAGGATTTAAAAGGATTGATTATGGCGAAGCGAACTTACCCGAAAGATTCCTGGGGCAAATTCAAAGAAGCCGAAATGGTCAGTAACTATCAGGAATCTCAGGAGCATATAAACGATCTTAACGATTCTTACAGCGAGGCCCGACTGCAAAGCTGGCAAGAGGAAATAAGCCAATTGCAAGGATTCTGGGAGGATATGGCCCAAGATTGGGAAGGCACCCTGAACTCGATGGAAAGCATGGCCGGCCAAAAATTTGCTCAGATCGCCGACCAAGCCGTGGATACCACCAAGACGATATCCGAGAGTTTGCACCAGGTGGTTCAAGACCTGTCCGAGAACTTGGACGATCTGGGAGCGGGGCTGGTAAATAATCTCAAGCAAGCCTGGGGACCCGGGCTGAACGCTTTTGGCAGCAATTTGGGCCTGATGGGAGATCTGGGCGGCGGCAGCCTATCGGGAGGAGTCAGTCCGGGTTTAGGATGGTTCCACCACGGTGGGGTAGTCAAGGCCCACCAGGGGATGGTGGTGCCGCCGTCTTATCTGGGGGGGATAACCAATCACCTGGAGGCCGACGAGAAACTAATAGTCGCCCAAACCGGGGAAGGCATATTGCCGCGAGACAGCATGGCCCGCCTGGGACAAAAGCACTTTGAGGCCTTGCGAACCGGCCAGTTTGAGCGACTGGCCGATTCTAAGGTGGCAGCCGGTCACAACTATAAGATTCAGATCCAGGTACAGGCCTTGGATGGAGACAGCGTGGCCGGGCTTAATTGGGATAGGATTGTCAGTCGGCAGATAATACCCGCTTTGAACAGGGCCCAAAGCCGGAAAGTCTAGCAGTAGCCAGATATTACTTTAAAGAAAATTAGGGAACTCAAAGATGCCGAATGGGAAATTTGTCTGGACACCAGTGGGAGGGAGCCCACAAACCTATAATTTCCCGGTAAACTTTTCCTGGAATTATCAAGAGGCTTGCCACGACGACCATGATCGGCAACGATCTCTGGATGGAACGCTAAGAAGTTATAACCGGGCTTTAAAACAATTCTGGCGACTGGATTTTAGCTATATTTCTCCATCTCAAAAAGAGCAGTTCCGGGAGATCAAGCAGGCCGGGGTGGATATTGATTTCTACCGGGACGCGAATGAGAATCGGACAGGGGTTTTTGCCTGGGTGAATGATTTTGATTTTGTCGAGGTAGCCCCGGGTTATTGGTCAGGAACCATTGAGTTGGAAGAAATTTAGCTCAGGCCAAAACGCAAAGGTGCCATGAGAGACGCAACCGTAGAATATATCCAGGAAGAACGCCGATTACGGGGAGCCAAGCCTCTGGTCAAAGCGGTCCTCTATCCCTACGATCTGGATTACGGGTTGGCGGAGAACTCAGGGGATTATGTAAATACTGAATATGGTGGCGTGGCCGGCAAGTTGGCCATGCAGGCCGGATATAAGACCTCCGGGGCTTGGACCGGGCCGGTGATGCAGGCCCATACGGCCAATCTGAACCGGATGATCCCTAGCTGGAAGGACCAGGCCGGATACCTGGAGACCGTAATCAGGCTGCGGAGTGCAGCAGAATATGGTCTTGTCAGCAGCGCGCCTTACCAGAAACTGACTGCAGGCCAGGAGTATGATTTAAACCAATTTTTCCAAATACAGGTAGAGTTTGATGAAAACATCCGGGCCTGGGCGGTAGAAGAGGTCGGCAATGCGGATAATTATACTGCCTATGCGGTCGATCAGGCCCCAGAGAGCGGCTATCAGAGCTATGCCAGTGATGGGGAGTTTCCGGGATACTTGGAGGACCTGGGGTTTGAGGGGCAGATTCATTTGGCGGATAGCGAAATCATCAGCCCTGGCGAGATTGCCGTAGATATGGCCTTGGATTTCAGCGACTTAAGGGCTGGAACTAATGCTTTGGAAGTGGATAACCGGAAGCGGCAGTGGATCCCTGGAGGCGGTAGCTTCTATCTCCAAGAGCTGCCCTGGTATCGGAAATTTATCAGGCTTTATCATGGCTTTGAACTGGCCAACGGGTCTGTTGAGTGGCAGTTGGTCTATATCGGGAAGCTGCTGAAGATCAGCCAGATCGGCCATAGCTGGCAGGGGCGACATACTGCGGTGCTGGAGACGGCCGATTTGATCATGGAGGGTTTGCAAAAGAAGATCGGGGTGCCGGATGAGGACGGCACCAAGAGGCCGTTCATGCGGGGGTATTATCGGGACAAGACAGAGTTGATCAGCACGGATGAAGCGTTTTGTGATGAGCCGATAAAAAACGGGAGCGGCTCGGCGACCCTGTATATCGTCGACGACAGCAAGTATGCCGGGGAGATAGACAAAGTTTATCTGATTGAGGCGGAGACGACCGGGGAGCTTGGGACAGCGACCTGCAAGTGGTCGAAGGACGGCGGCCAGACTTGGGAGAAGACGGAAATTGTGACCGCGTCGGCGGCGGAGCCCTTGATCCTGGAATACGGCCTGGAGATTTACTGGACGGGCGGCGCCGGCGATGACTTTGTGGCCGGGGATCAGTGGGAGATCACCGCCCATGCCAAGGTTTATCACTACCGGGTATATGGGGCGCCGTTTCAGGAGATTACGGGGGTGTATCTGAACGATGAGGAAGTGACCGGGTCGGTGGCGGCGTCGGCGGAGACCGGGGAAATAACGGTGGTGGGGAAATCAGGGAGAGTGGAAGCACGGGTGGTGAAGGATGACACCAGGCATCCGGTGGATATCATCGAGGATATTTTGACCCAGGTGGGACTGGTGGATTATATCAGCCCGGAGCATTTTGCTCAGGCCCGAGCCGATACCCTGGAATACAACATTGGGGTGCGGTTTGAGGATTTAGAAGCGGCCCGCGCCATTCAGGCCATTGTAGCGGCGTGTTTATATGAATTCTGGGTGGATTTCGGGGAAATCAAGATCAGGGCGTATCTGGGGGAGGATTAAATACCCTCACCCTGGCCCTCTCCCAGAGGGAGAGGGGACTAGTGGAGTGTTTTGATGGGGCGGATACAGTGGGCCCGGGCGGCTCAATTTAACTGGACGTTCGATAATATGGGCGGCACGCCGCTGATGGAGGCGGTGCACGGCAACTGGAGCGGGGTAAGCAGCCAGACGACAGTGGCTCAGGATGGCAAGGTTTACCTTCAAGCGCCTCTGTTGGGCGGCGGACAGGTCTATTATCTGCGCGGGGTGTGGAAAACCAGTGCGGTGTTCCCCTGGAACGGGTTCTGGGCCGAGCCCGAGAGCGGAGATAAAACCAATTACTATACGGGAGGGAGTTTTAAGAACCAGGGGGACCTGACCATTATCACTCTGGGCACTTGCCTGCCAGCCGGCACCGCAGTCCAGGTTTATTACATCTATCAGACCGGAGAGCGGGGAGGCAAGTATGAGGCGCTCAGTTCATACCCTTGTATGCGCCCGGCTTATCGTGAAACAGGTGATTACACTTATGATTTCGCGGTGGACCGGATTCTGGATTTAATGTCCATCCTGCATTTTGCCGGGAGGGAACGGGGCCGGGACTACAGCAAGATCATCGAATTTTTGTGGGAGAGTTTTTATTCCCGGCAGGCCAGTCTGAGTTCGCCCTTAATTATGGACACCTTTGAGCGCGGGCGGTGGGATAAAGGCTCCTATCTGCTTTATCATGATTCGACTCTGGGAGCAGGAGGGTTTGAGAAATTTGCCATCGACCTCTATCCCGGGGATAAGGCAAAAGAGATGGTGAAGCTGGCCCCGGCAAAGGGATCGCGGGCCTTGCGGGTGATTATCAATGATTATACCACCAGCGACTTTTCGGCCTGGTGGGGCTATGGCATGAACTGGAGCCTGGCCGAAAGCCCCTTCAGCAACATTGATCAAGTGCGCTTTAGGCTGCGGGGGAATGGCACTCCCAGCCAGATCAGAAATATGGCGAAAACCAAGTATCCCGCAGGCGGGAACCCAGGTACAGCTAAACTCATAATTCATGATGGTTATCAAAGCGGAGATAGTTTTAAGTATGACATCCAGATAACCAAGGCAGGTGAAATCGGCAATGCGGAATTTACTTTGACCGTATATGACTATGAGGAAACTCAAATAGACCAACATGTCGAGATTAAAACCGCCGGCCGAGAAACGCCGATTGCATTGGGTAACGGCATGGCGATTTATTGGGAAGCGGGAGAAGGAAATGATTTTGAGGAAAATGATTATTGGTCTTTTTGGGTAGGCGATCCGGAGCATCATCCCAGGCGGCTGCAGGTGATCCTGAATGATTCGGAGCCGGGGGATGAGGATCCCTGGGGGGCAGAGCATTATTTTATACATGCGGTGCCGGACCGGTATGAGGAATTGACCGAATTTGAGGTGGATTTTGACCAGTTCTGGCGGATTGACAATGTCGTGGACGACCGGGACCGGCGGCGGAGCCAGTGGGGACGGTGGTATTATCCCGGCGGGAGCGGCAAGTGTCTGATCACTATCAGCGACCGGGAAGAGACCGAGACCATCTTTGAGGAGATTTTTTATACCCAGCGGAAAATCAGCTGGGTGTCCACCGGGACCATTTATTCTCTTGGGGTCTGGGTGGGGGTGGATTCGGCCCAGGTGGATTCGACCGGGCGGACGAATGTCAATTTTCTGATCAACCCGTCGATTGCCAATGTCAGCAGCCAGGAGATCCGGGTCAAAATCAAGGATGCCAATGACAATTATTTTTACAAAGATAAGACGGTGACGATCGGCGCCTGGCAGCGGGTGAGCATTGATTTTAACGATTTTATCCCGGAGAATGCCGGGGATGAGCTAACTCACCCGATAAATCTAATTGATTTCAGCATTGCCGGCAGCCCTCCCGATGCCGGCACCCTCCTGATTACGGATATCAAGTTTGACGACCATATGACCTTTGCCAGCGCCACCCGGCTACGGCTGCTGGAATTCAAATATTCTGAAATCCCCATGATTTTATCGCAGGCACCGGCCTGGTGGCTGGACGATGTAGGGGTCAACCTGGAGGCCGGGGATGACTATCCTTATGCGCCGCGGTTGGCGATCTCCTTGGGGCCATATGGCCAGAACGCCTGGCGGGGGCCGACCCTGGTGCATTATGCGCATCCGTTGGGGCCGTATCTGTTGGATCGGCATGATCTGAAGACCAATTATTTACAGTTGCACCGGGATGCCCAGGATGAGTTTAACGAGCGTTATGGCGGGATCAAGGGCCCGATAATGCCGGTGCACACCCGGAACGACATTGAAAACATTGCCCTGTGCGGCGAGGAAAACTTCGGAAAGTTTTGCTGGTGGCCGCGCTATCGGGATTACAGCAAGGTCATGGGCTTCTGGCACTTCAACGAGGCCCTGACCGATGCTTCCGGCAAGGGGCATGCCCTGACCTGGCAGGGCGGCGGGTCTCCGGTTTACTCCACCGGCATCTGTCAGCCCGGGGATACCTCAGTCCGTTTGGATGCCAGTCATTATCTTTCTCATGCCAGCTGTGATGATTTCAATATGGGAACCGAAGATTTTACCATCGAGGCGGTTATTAAACGCGACGATCTATCCAGCAGCTGGAGGGGAATTGTCGTTAAACGGGATAGCCCTTACATATACGGCTGGGGTTTATGGATTAACAGTGCAAATAAATTAAATCTGGAAATTGATGACGGCACACACACTCATCATTATCCTGTCCCTGATTTAATAATAGATGACAACCAATGGCATTATGTGGCGGCCTCGGCGGATCGGGACGGCAACGTAACCTTCTGTTTAGACGGAACTATTGGCACCTGTGTCTGTCAACGTCCCGGCAATTGCGACGGCACTTATCCCTTATGTATCGGTCGGGCCAGCGACAACAATTACCATTATTTTGAAGGCTGGATTGATATGGTCAGGATTACCAAGGGCCGGGCTTTACCAGCCACCGAATTGCAGGACAATTGGAAGATCATCCAAGGGAAATTAAACGGCAGCTCTTATCCGGAAGTGGGGCATGGCCTGGGGCAGTATTGGGCCTTCTACCGGCTGGCGGAATACTACTTTTGCAGCAATGACCCGGCGGCCTGGGAGATTTTGGAAAACTGGGTCAATTGGCTTGATACC
>JAFDGA010000017.1 GCA_019309545.1 Deltaproteobacteria bacterium | reverse complement strand
CGGTAAGAAGAGGTGGTAAATTAATGATAATCCAAGCCCCCGTAGCTCAGTAATGGATAGAGCAAGGGATTCCTAATCCCTGGGTCGCCCGTTCGAGTCGGGCCGGGGGCACCAGTAAATACAAAGGGTTAGCTAAGTTGTCAACCATTTTTAATTTCTTTTTAGAAAATTTATCCCACCATTATCCCACCTCTTCCAAAGTGGGCTCACCCCGCGGTGCACGGCGCAGCCGCTCCCCCCCGTGGCTTCTTTTTTGGCAAAGGTTGATTTGATCCGGGACGCAACAGAAGAGATTGCTGATGGATTGAAAAAAAATTAACAGCTGCACTGAAGATGAGGCTTTTAGGAACCCTCAGCCGCCTCGCTAATGGGTTGACTTTCCCGGGCCTGTCCGGGACCTCAGATTTTGCCGTTATTGTATTTTAAATGTCAATAATTTACAACAGTTAACTGGCGGAGGGAGTAGGATTCGAACCCACGGACCTTTCGGTCAGCGGTTTTCAAGACCGCCGCCTTAAACCACTCGGCCATCCCTCCGTAATTGAATTTTAACCAATCCCCTGGACCACTGTCAACGTGTGTTACCCTTGGGACATACCTCTGACTCAGATCTGAGGCTCCTAAAGATTTGGGTGATAATGGCCAAAGAGAAATTTTAAATAATTTTGGGAAAAATACTTATACTGCGGTGATTTTTATGATCTAATAAAATTCAGATCAAATGAAATCAGGATATTTGATGAACATCTGGAGGTGCCTTGATTTACGGCCCGCAGGATAGCCGTCTCGTCAGATGTTCATGGCCCAGAGCGCCAATATTGTAAATTAATCTGAACGCTCCAGCCGAGAATCGGGAGCTTTCTTTCTCAAGCCATCGCCTAAATTTTTTGATTATCGCTATGATTTAAACCGACACCATGTTTGGCTGGTAGTGGGTTCAGACATCATAAACTAACAACAGGTTATCGAATATAATCTTGGGAGTAAGATGTTAACCGAAAGACAAGCCCAGGATCTGGAGGAAAGTCTCCGGCAACGCTATGAACTGGATTGGGACCAGGCCCGGGTGCGGGACCTAACCCTGAAGATTCTATACATCAAGGACCTGGAGACCCATCTGATAAGCCAGATTGAGGCTGGAGCCTGGTCACTGGAAAATTTCCCTTACTGGGCCAAGGTTTGGGAGTCGGCCTTGGTGTTGGCAGATTTTATGGTGGCCCAGGAGCCAGTTCCGGGCCACCGGATTCTGGAGTTGGGGGCCGGCTTGGGTTTTGTCGGTCTATTCGCTGCAGCTCGAGGGCATTTGGTCACTCTTACTGACAACCATCCTGATGCCCTGGCCTTTGCCACACTAAGTGCCTACTATAATAAACTTACCAACGCAACCATTCAGTTCCTGGATTGGCATCATCCTGAGCTGGGTCAGGCTTATGACTGGCTCATTGGCTCGGAACTCCTTTGTAATCCTAAATTTTTTGATTCCCTGATCGAGCTGTGCCACCGCTACCTGGCTCCCGGAGGACGCGTTTATATCACTCAGACCGCCCATTTCAAGGGCCAGTATCACTTCTTAGAACTGACCCAGAATCGCTTTGTGGTGCGCTATCGGAAAAAGACCCTGCGTCTCGACCAGGAGCCGAAAACCATTCTCTTTTTTGAATTGCGCCGCCCCGAATAGCTCAACCTCTTCCTACGAAGCCGCGGTCGGATCAACATGCTTTGAAATTATCGAGAGGCCGCCTAACTGGCGAGCCGGTCATACCTTTCAAGACCCTCCGAAACCGATAGTGACCTGATCCCCCTGGACCACTACCGGGACCCGGCGTTTACCCCCGGTCAGGGTCAACATTTCTGTCAAAGCCTGGGAATCCTGGATTACATCCAGATAAACGATGGATTTGCCTTCCTTGCCCAGAGCCTCCCGGGCTCGCTGGGTAAAAGGTCAAGTGTGCTTGCCGTAAATTTTGATAGTTTCGGTCATGACGCTCACCTCTTTAACTAACTTGGCCCAAAAAATAAACGCGCGTAAAGAGGAAATCTTCCATATTTAAGATAACCAAAGGATTTTCGGAAAGAGTGTACTGGACCCCTTCCAGGCGTTGGTTGACCTTTTCTTTCAGGTGGGCCAACAAATCATCGGTCAGTTGGGGGTGCTGGGGAACGGCTGCGGTCAGAAACTGACGAAAGACCTCAAAATTCCGCAGGGCCTCGGCCTGACTCTGTCGACGCAGGATGATCCGCAAGGGTTTCAAGCCATCACTGTAATAGTCGCCGATGTCTTCAAAATGCTTCTTGATCTGATTGGTGGACCATTGGCACATTTCCCGGTAACGCTGGGCCTCGGAACCGGTAAGATTGTCGGTGGCCAAAGTAATAAAATTGATGTCCGGGGAAGCGGCGGAACTGCCCGCGATATGGGTAAACCGGACGGTTAGGATGGGGTACCGGGGATTAGTTAAAACAAATTTCTGGATAAGTCGCTGACCAGGCCGGTCCGATTCACTCTGATGGGTCACCTTCCAGCCTTGCTTCTCCAAAACGTGCAACACTCCAGCCGCCCCCGGCGCCAATCGCCCCAGTTCTCGGAAATCCTCACTTTCCAGTCGCCTTGGAGCTATCTTGTAACCATAATCACCGACCGGTGAAGACTTCCGGGCCGCCAGCGGAGCCGAGCTAGGAGGCCGAGGCCGCCTGGTTAAGATTAGCCCAGGCGACGGGTGGCTTTCCTCGCGGGTCTCTGGATTCAGACCGATAACGAATTGGACCATGCCGCCAGGCCCCGGACGGAGTTGACGCCAGAAAACGTACGGACGGCCAGGAATTAGATCAAGGATAATCCGTACCCCTTTCCGGCCAGGAGTAAACAAAGTGCGGACCTGCCGGACCAAAGCCTGATCTCCCGGCAGATCTAAGGGCAGATGAGCCGCCACCGCGTTCGGGAAGATGATTATTAATTGGGGAGTGCTGACCGCAGTCACAGCCGATACCCGAGCCTCCACGGACTGGGTTAAGATTACGGTCAATAAGGTAGTATCCTGCACGCGGCTCAGTCCTAAGCGGAGAACTCGCGGGTCGGCAGGCAGGGCCTGTAAAACTCCAAGTCCCAGAAGCCAAAGCAGAGTCAATCCCCCTAAACGTCGCAGGTTTGCTTTTTTTACCAAATTGATCCCCATGGGTAGATTTGCCACGTCGGAAATGGCTATGCCTGCTTTTATTAATGAGTTATCGTGCTATTTTCTCCCAGATAGCTAACCACGGCTCCAAGGGGTTTTCCCGACTCTTATCCTCCCTCGGGCAGGCGCTTAAATTCCAGCCGCTTACCACCCGGCCTAATATCACCCGAGAGGTCCAGAAATAACTTCTCACCTACCGGAGTGCCGATAATCACCCCTCCGCCTTTGGTATGGAGCCAGATGTCGCCATTTTTGACTTCCCAACGGAAGGATACCTCCTGGCTTTCTATGGTCCAGGAGCCTTCACCGTCGGCTTTAAGTTCCAGAAATATCTGCTTGGGAGAAGGCTTTTTGACCTCAGCTACGTATTTACCCGTATAGGGGGTTCGTGATTTACACCCCAAGGCCCCACAAATGAAGAGGACGGCCAAGGCCAGCCACAGAATTCGGTATACCCTCATATCTTTTTCTCCCGTAAGATAAAGCCGCCCCGGTCAAAGATAAAGAGACGATCATAGAGGATAATCTGTATAGCCATGATCAACATCCCCACATCCCGGATGACCAGCCACCAGTCGAGAGGTTCGCCCACGGCCTCGAAGCAGCCGCAGTTAATTGGGGTGCCCTGAACCAGGTTGATGACAATGGCCACTGTAAAGACGATCAATAAGGCACCGATGATTGAGGCTGCGGCCCGGGTGCGAATACCCAGGATCAGGAACAAGCCGGTAACCAGCTCAATCCAGGGCATAATCACCGCCATAAAGTTGACCCCCAGATAGGGAACCAACTGAAAGCCAGCCACATTCTCGGCAAACTCACCGGGATAGACGATTTTATACATAGGGGCGACGATAAACGAAGTCCCCAGGACCAGACGGAAAACAATGGCGGTATAAGGACTGCGCCATATGGCAGCCAACAGGTTAATCATAATTCAGGGCTCCGTCGGATAATTGGTTTTTTCCCAAGCCGTTACTCCGGCGTCCAACACTTTGACATTGGTGTGCCCGCGCAATATGAGTTTGCGGGCCACATCGTCGTCGTAATGCCGGCTGATGTTACGGCCATAGACAATCAAGGGTTTGTCTTTATCAACCTGGCTGAGACGCATGGTATAAATAAAATCAAATAATGGCAAGGGCAGATTAACGGCCCCCTTAATATGCTTCTGATCGTAAAAGTTGGTGGGCCGGGCATCGATAAACAGGGCTTGCTGATGACTGTAGTCATTATAGGCTTGGGCCAGGTCGACCCGGGGTACTGGTTCCTGAGCCCAGAAATGGGGCACCAGGGGGATACCATTAGGATTGGAAAAGTTAAAGATGATTGCCAGAATCACACTCAATCCTAACAGCAACATATAATCGAACCAGGAGATTTCCCGCACCCGGACCTGCCGCACCACCTGAGTTTCCAGGCGTTTGTCACCTTCCACCAGCCATTGCGTCAACTGCCTGATGATCACACGGGCTAATTGCGGGTTGTCATCCAGCAGTTGGTCAAACTCGGCGCGGGTGATCTCGATAAGCCGGGTCTCTTCCAGTGTCTCCACCGAGGCGGTGCGAGGCTGATTGGTAACCAGGGCCAGTTCCCCGAAATAGGCTCCCGGCCCCAGGACGGCAAGTTCGGTGCGGATGTGGTCTCGGGTCTCCCGGAAGACCTGAACCTGTCCCTGGCGAATGACGTAAAAATGTTCCGGGATCTCACCCTGTTTGACGATCAGGGTATGGGCTGGTACGGTCTTTTCTTTCCCGATTTGGGAGATCTTCAGATGCAGAGGAGACGACAGGTCCGCCGAGTGACTGGATTGGGCCTCACCCCGATCTCTTATCTCTTTTTCCTCGTTTGCCATATTGGTGTCATCCTGTAGGCGGTTGATAACCGTCTGGTTCACCAGCTAGTCGCATAAATCTGCAGGCTGATCCGACCAAGTTTTCACCCTTTCGAATTTTTTCGTTCACGCGACCTTACGGGTCAGTTTTTTCAAGCGATTGACGCGCTTGCGCAGGATGGTGATCTTACTGCGAGGCTCTCCGGCGGCAATCGCGTCCAGTTTGGCTTGGCGCAAAGATTTAACTTTCTCTTTGATCTCCCGGACATTGATCGTCCGGGCGGTCTTTTTGCCTTCGTCCTGGATGCCCTTGACCTGCTTGATGGCAGCCAGCAGTTCCTCTTTGTTCATGCCGTGCACGCCGATAATTTCACCGCCTAAGGAAAGGGCATATTCACGCAGTTCTTTGGCGGTCATCCGCTCCAGGGGTTTTTCCTTTTTGCCTTTTTTTTCTTTTTTGGCCATAAAAATACTCCTCATTTTCCATTAAATAATTACTCCGACCCTGATTTTGCCGTTTTAGGTAGGAAGGGGCTGACCAGATCAATGGGAATGGGGAATAAAATAGTGGAGTTCTGCTCCGTGGCAATCCCCGCCAGGGTCTGCAGATAACGCAATTGCAGGGCGATGGGTTCTTGGGCCATAATATCGGCGGCTTCGTGGAGCCGTTTGGCCGCCTGGAATTCACCTTCGGCCGCAATGACCTTGGCGCGGCGTTCCCGCTCGGCCTCCGCTTGGCTGGCCATGGCCCGTTGCATTTCAGGGGGTAGGTCGATAGCTTTGACTTCCACCAGGGTCACCTTGATGCCCCAGGGATCAGTATGTTGGTCTAAAATGCTGGCAATCTGGGAATTGATTTTCTCCCGTTCCGAAAGCAGGTCGTCCAACTCCACCTGGCCGCAGACGCTTCGCAAGGTAGTCTGGGCCAGCAAGGCAGTGGCCTGAAAATAATCCTGGACCTCGATTACCGCCTTCCGGGAATCCATTATTCGGAAATAGACTACGGCGTTAACCTTGACGCTGACATTGTCCTTGGTAATGACATCCTGAGTCGGAACATCATAGGTCACCATCTGCAAGTTAACCTTCCTCATCTGATCAATAAACGGGATCAGGATAATCAGTCCCGGACCTTTATCCCCGGGCAAGGCTTTGCCCAGACGGAAGATTACCGCTCGTTCATATTCTTTTAAGACTTTGACTGCACTAAGCAAAAAAATTACCACCAAGATCAAAATAGTTAAGGGCCAGATGCCTATCATAGCAATTCTCCTTTTATGATGATGTTACCCGGCGGACCAGGAGTTTCAGATTTATCACCTTTACCACCTCGACAGGTTCCCCGGCGGCGATGGGTTCCTCGCTCATTGCCGTCCAATATTCTCCATGGATAAATACTCTCCCTTCCGGAGCGAGCGCCGTCCGCGCCACCCCTCTCTCTCCGACCAGGCCGGCTGCGCCGGTCGAGGGTTTGCTCATCTGGGCCCGAAGGACCAGAATAGTCACACCAACAAAGAATAAAGAGATAATAATGACCGTTGGTAAGAGGATTTCCCAGGAAATTCCCATGCCAGCCTCACCCTTCCGAAGCAGCATTATCGAACCCAGCAACAACGATGCAACTCCAGCCACGGCAAGCAACCCATAGCTGGTTACATAGATCTCCAATAGAAAAAAAATGAAGGCCAACAGAATTAATAATACCCCGGTCATGTTGATCGGTAAAGTCTGAAAGGCAAAAAAGGCCAGGAGCAGGGCCAGCGCGCCCACCACCCCGGGGAAAATTACTCCGGGATGGGCCAGTTCAAAATAGAGCCCGGCCAGGCCAATCATCATTAAAATAAAAGCAATGTTAGGGTCGGCGATGCGCTTCAGGATAGTGATCCGCAGACCCTCTTTAATCGGAACCAGGTGGGCGTTAGCGGTCTGTAACTTTATAATGCCTTTCCCGATCCTTATGGGTCGATTATTTACTTGGGCCAATAACTCATCCAGATCTTCGGCCATCAGATCAATGACCTTGAGACGCAGGGCTTTATCAGCCGGAATAGAGGCGCTGTGGCGCACCGCCTTTTCCACCCATTGTTGGTTCCGCCCCCGCTCCTTGGCTAAAGACTGGACATAGGCCACCATATCGTTAACCGCCTTGCGAGCCATAACCTTGTCGGTCTGCTTGATTCCCAGGGCTACCGGAGTGGCGGCGCCGATATTGGTGCCAGGTGCCATGGCGGCAACGTGGGCGGCCATAGTGATCATCAGTCCGGCCGAGGCGGCCCGCGCCCCCTTGGGTGAGACATAGACCAAGACCGGGATCTTGGCATTGATAATCCCCTGCACGATCTGTCGCATTGAGGTATCCAGACCCCCGGGAGTATCCAGCTGGATGACCAGGGCATCTGCCCGGGCCTGTTCAGCAGTGCGGATGCCATCCAGGATAAATTCGGCCAGCCCGGGATTGATCGACCCGGTGGCCGACAACACATATATGGTTGGCCTGGGGATTGCCTGAGCCGGTGCCCAGTTCGAGAGGCCCAGCAGCACAATAAGGAAAAATACGACCCTACGCCCCATGGTGTCCCGAGCCATAAACCGCCATCACTTTTTGCATGTCTTCCCAGGTCTTTTTGCGTTCCGCCGGAAACCGCAGCAGATAGGAGGGATGAAAAGTGGGCATTAGTTCAATATCCTGCCACTTCTGCCATTGGCCCCTCAGTCGGTTCAAGGGCACCGGGGTCCCCAATAACACCTGCGTGGCGATGCGGCCCAGAGTACAAATGATCTGTGGCTGAATGGCCTGAAGTTGTTTTTTCAGAAAGGGCAAACAGGTGTTGATTTCATCCGCTTCCGGATTGCGATTGCCAGGAGGACGGCATTTAACGATGTTCGTGATATAGACTTCCTGGCGTCGCAGCCCCAATCTGTCAAACAGACGATCGAGTAATTGGCCGGCCGCGCCCACAAAAGGCACTCCTTGCAGATCTTCTTCCTCTCCTGGAGCTTCGCCGATAAACACCAGCCGGGCATGGGGGTTCCCGGCCCCAAATACCACTTGTTTACGAGTGCGGCTCAACTTACAGCGCTGGCAGTCTTCCAACTCGGCCCGGATTTCTTCTAAGCTCAGAACTGACTTCGGTTCTGAAGGAGAAATCCTGGCGCGGTCAGCTTCCGGTTGGTCCTGGTCGGTCAGCCTGGCACCGGGTAAAGCCGCCAGCCCCAGTCGCTGTTGAAAGGCCAGCCAACCCCGCAACTGGGCTACCAGGCGAGACAATTCTTTCCGCAACGGCTCAGACATGACCAGTCCCAGACCGGCTGCCCGGCCACACGGTCGCCACCCAATCCAGGACCCGGTCCGCCACCTCTTCCTTGGAAAGCAACGGCAAGGGCTCCACCTGGCCGTCGCGGTGGATCAGGGTGACTTCATTGGTATCGACCGCAAAGCCGGAATCAGCTCGGTTGATATCGTTGGCAACGATCAGATCCAGATTCTTGCGTTTCAGTTTTTGCAGGGCGTGGCTCTCAAGATCATCGGTTTCAGCTGCAAAGCCTACCAGAATCTGGCCGGTCTTCTGCTTGCCCAACTCCAGCAAAATGTCGGGATTATGGTTGAGTCTGAGGATCATTTCCTCGCCGCCGCGCTTAATCTTGGTGCCGACAAAGCTGGCCGGTCGATAATCACTGACCGCGGCGGCCATCAACACTACATCCGTCTGGGGGAAATGCTCCATCACCACTTCTTGCATCTCCAGGGCGGTGCGGACCATAAAGCGCGTCACCCCTGGCGGGCAGGGTTGTGTTGAAGGACCGCTCACCAGCCAGACGTTCGCCCCCCGGCGTCGGGCCACCCGGGTCAGGGCATAGCCCATTTTGCCGGTGGAACGGTTGGTCAAAAACCGCACCGGGTCCAGGTCTTCGTGAGTTGGCCCAGCCGTAACTAAAATCTGGCAGCCCTCCAGATCTTTAGGAGTCAAGAGCGCTGCCACCTCCTCGACGATGTTAGCCGGTTCCGGCAACCGCCCCCAGCCCTCCGCCCCACAGGCCAATACTCCCGCCGCTGGCGGCATTATGTGAAATCCGGCCCGGCGGAGACGATCTAAATTATCCTGAACCATTCGGTTTTCATACATTTTAACATTCATCGCCGGGCAGATTAACACCGGCCGGATGGCGGCTAAGAGCAGAGTGGTCAGCAGATCATCGCCGATGCCCGCCGCCAGTTTGCCGATTAGGTTGGCCGTCGCCGGGGCCAGGACAATGGCGTCCACTTCCTGCCCCAGGCTGACATGTTCCAGTGGAACCGTGCCGGGACCAAACAGGGCGGTGCGGACCGGCGACCCTGACAGTGCTTCAAACGTTAAGGGGCTGATAAATTCTTGCGCACTCCGGGTCATCACTACTTGGACCCCAGCCCCTGAGGTAACCAGCAAGCGCACCAGTTCGGCGGCCTTATAAGCCGCGATGCCGCCGGACACGCCTACCAGGATTTTTTTTTCTCTCAAGATCTTTGCCATAAAGGAGGCTAATTTTTAAGAAACCTTGGCCGCAATCCGAACCTTCCCATTTCCTGACCACTAAACTTCCGGGAAATTAAAAAAAAGGATTGTACTTGCGTTCCTGGCCCACGGTAGTGGCCGGACCATGACCGGGCATGACCAGATAATGGTCCCCCAAGGGGAATATCTTTTCGCGCACCGATCTGATCAACTCTTCGAAAGAACCGCCGGGAAAATCAGTCCGCCCGATGGACCCGGCAAACAAGGTATCACCAACATAGACGATCGGATCATTTTGCATTACCAGAGAGATGCCCCCTGGTGTATGTCCGGGGGTATGCAGAACTTTGAGCTGATATTTGCCAAATGTCACCAGGTCTCCCTCATTCAGCAAGATATCAGCCTCAGAAGGGCGCACCCGGCCACCGGTAAAGAACAGGGCTTCCGCCGAGGGTTGGCTGAGCATGGTCGCGTCGGCCGGGTGAATGGCAATCGGCGCGCCGGTAGCCTCCTTCAGCGGCTGGTTGGCGTCGACATGATCGAAATGCCCATGGGTGTTGATGATCATCTTTAATTGCAGGTTCTTGCGCTGGAGGGTGTCAAGAATCTCCGGAGCATCGCCGCCGGGATCAATCACTACTGCTTCGGCAGTGTCTTCGTCCCCCAAGATATAACAATTGACTTCTAACAGGCCTACCAATAAGACTTCTTGAATCATTTTTATTCCGTTAGTTGATAAGGGTTTTTAGGAAAACCAACACATTCTGACCCCCTGAATTCCGAAGTAGCAACCGAAACCGAGCAGAAACAGGGCACAAAACACCATAAAGCCATGATAAAGGCGATCGGACAGGAACTGTTTCCCCTGGGCCACTGCCAGGGACACCAATGAGTACCAGCCCAGGTCGGCCAGAATATGGCCGAAAAAGAAAAAGGCAATACCCCAGAAACCATATTTATAGGCAAACATCACATATCCCAGTCCCAGGGTGAGCCACCAGATAAGCCAGTAAGGGTTGGCCAGGCTCATCAGTATTCCAGCCCAGATCGGGTGTATGCTGCAGCTGTGGTTCTGATTCAGGGACGGTTGCGCCTGTCGGGCCTCTTTAAGCAGGCCCAGACCCATCCACCATAACAGGCCGGCCCCCATCAGGGCCACCCCACCCATAATATAGGGCTGGTTGACCAGAGCTCCGACTCCCAGCAGTAACAGGATAAGCAGCGTGAACTCTAGTAATCCGTGTCCCAGGATGATTAGCGGCCCGGCCCAAAAGCCTCGACGACTAGCCTCAGTGATGGTAATGGTCAGCAGCGGTCCGGGTATCAAGGCCCCGGAAAGGGCAATCAGAAATGAAGAGCTAAAAATGCCCAAAAGGACAAACAGAATTTCCATAGCTGATAGCTAATGCAACCGGTTCGACAAGCCCTGGTTCTTCATAAAAATCCAGCTTATATTAACATACCGGGTTTTCAAACCAAAGGAAAATCAAAAGCGCTTGGGAAGCTTTAGTCTTTATGGTCTTTTGAGAACCGACATTTTTCAGAGTCTGATAATTTGACCGCCAGCTTCCTAAAGATCGATAAGCTTAAATGGTCATTAATGGGGTTTGGCGGTAGGCAACCGAATAGTTACCGTGGTCCCGACGTTTTCCTTGCTCTCAATGGAGATCTCTCCCCGATGTTGGGTAATGATTTTATGAACAATGGGCAACCCTAGACCGGGTCCGGAAGGCTTGGTAGAAAAGAAGGTATCAAAAATATGGGGTAACATATGGGCCGGGATGCCCTTGCCATTATCCGCCACTTTGACCTCCACCATGTCATCTCGGGGCGCGGTACTCAGTTTCAGACGGCCTCCGAAAGACATGGCATCCAGTGCGTTGGCCACCAATTGTAGGATTACCCGCTTCATGTTACCCACATCCATAGTCAGGGGCGGAAGGTTTTCAGTCAGCTCCACCTTGAGGTCAATGTGCTTTTCTTCAATTTTAGACCGGATAATTCCCAAGGCTCCCCGGACGACCTGATTGATGTCCTGTTCTTCCTCTCTGGGAATAAAAATTACTGAGGTTTCCACAACTTCCCTGACCATCTTTTCCAGGCGTTTGGCCTCCTTAATGATGATCTCCGCATAATTTCGAGTATCAGAGCCTTCGGGTAGCTTTTTCAGAAGCAGATGGGCAAAACCACCGATGGCATGCACCGGATTGCGAATCTGGTGGGCCACCTGTTGGGCACTGCGGACCGCCCCGCCCAACTGTCCGGCCAGAGACTGGAAAAACTCCACGTGCTCCCGGGCGAAATAGCCTTTCTGACTGCTGGCTGCGGTCAAGACTCCCAAGGCCAAGGTTTCCGTGGTAATCGGGGCCAACACAAAAGAGGCCATGGTTTCCTCTTCCAACAATCCTTCCAGGCGATCTCTCCCCATCAGAGAGGTATCCGAAACCGAAATGACCTGGGGGGTCAAAAGACATTGTCCCAGCAGGGTGTTGATTTCCGGCTTTACTGACAAGACCGGGGCCAAACGGGTCAGGCCCCGATAACTTTTGATGACTAACATCCCCTCATCGTCTAACAGTCGGACTGAGCACTTTTCTACCCCTAAGCGTTCGACCAACAGGTCCAGCACGCCCTCGATAAGTTCGGGCAGGTATAAAGTTGACGTCAAGGTTCGGGCCGCCTCATATAGCACCGAGAGTTCGGCGACCCGCCTTTTGAGTTTCTGTTGACTTTCTTCCAGGGAACTCGAGACCTGTCCGAAGAGATCAAAGACCCCTTCCATGCGGGAGCCTAAGGAAGATAAGTAGCCCTCCATGATTACCCGAGCGGCCGCCGGTCCGATCGAACCAGCAATAGTCCGCTCGACATAGGCCTGGAGCTGGAGTTTTTCCCGATCTCCCCAATCTTTTTCAGGTATTTCTACTTGCGTCAAGAAGGCGCGCCGAGCTTCGGCGGCCTTTTGGTTGCCGATGAATTTCTCCATGAAGCGGGTAAATTGATCCAGATTGGGCAGGTAGGTATATCGCCGTTCCAGCGGCATTCCTTCTTCCAGTTCAAAGACATCCACAAATCGCCAGGCCTGTTCTTGTTCCAGGGGACTGCTGGCGGTCAGCAAGGAAACGCTCAAAAAAGTCCCAATGTTAAAAAATAAGGACCAGAAGAAGGCGTGAGACAGAATGTCGAGACCGGTCAGACCCAAAAAGGCGGTGGGCTTGAGAAAAGCCAGGCCCAAAGGGCCAAATTTTAGGATGTCCGTCGAAAACATCCCCGCTTCAACCAGGTAGGGCAGGACCAAAGTATAAGCCCAGAGCAAGAAACCTGACCCCAACCCGGCAATTGCCCCGTATCTGGTGGCTTCTCGCCAATACAAAGCCCCCAGGATGGCGGGCGCTAATTGTGCAACCCCGCAAAAGGCAATCAGTCCCATATCCACCAGCATGGCGGAGGGGCCAATCAGGCGATAAGTGATATATCCTAAAAGGATCACCAACAGAATGCCAGATCGTTTGGTGGCCAAAAGATAGGGGGGCAGGCGGTCCTGCAACTTGAGCCGGATGGCCAGCGGCAGCACCAGGCTGTTGAGGAGCATGGTACTAACCGTGATGGAGGTCACCGCCACCATGGCCGTCGAGGCCGACAGCCCGCCGATAAAGGTTAACAGGGCCAGATAAGGATGGCCACTTTGGAGCGGGATTCTAAGGACAAAGGTGTCGGCCTGAGAAGGGGGAAAACCGAGCAACAAGCCTCCGAAGGCAATGGGCATGACAAACAGATTGATCAACAACAGGTATAAGGGTAAAAGCCATATGGCGGTCAGGATGTGCTTTTCATCAGTGTTCTCCACAACTGCCATGTGAAACTGGCGGGGCAGGAAAAGTATGGCCCCCATGGCCAGAAAGGTTTGGACCATGATCAATAGATAGCTGTCATGAGCGCCGGTGTTGATTTGAAGAAGCTGACGAAATTGCGGCTGCTGGCTGATACTCCCAAAAATCTCTCCCCAGCCCGGAAAAATGCCGTAAGTAACCACGACCCCGATCGCCAGGAAGGCCAGGAGTTTGATTAAGGATTCAAACGCCACCGCCGCCACCATGCCTTCGTGGCGTTCGGTGGGGTCCAGGTGGCGAGCTCCGAATAAAATCCCAAATACCGCCAGGACCAGGGACACATATAAGGCCGTATCGTGGTACACCGGGGTGGTGAGCGGTGAGATGACCTCATGGTAAGTCAAGATATTAAAGGTATCTGAGACAGACTTGAGTTGCAGGCCGATATAAGGAACCACGGCCAGCAGGACCCCCAGGGTAACCAGGGCTCCCAGGAAGGTCCCCTTGCCATAGCGTAGAGTGAGGAAATCGGACATGGTGGTCAGGTTGTTGTCTTTGCAGACCCGGAGCATCTTGCGCAACACAAACCACCAGAAAAAGGCCATTATGGTGGGGCCGAGATAGATGGTGAGAAAGGTCGCCCCCTGGGTTGCGGCTTTGCCGACGCTACCAAAAAAAGTCCAGGCCGTGCAATAGACCGCCAGGGAAAGGGTATAGATATAAGGATTGGCGATCACACTCCGGCCCTGGGCCCGCCGCCGGTCGCCGTAATAGGCGATGGCAAAGAGCAGCAAAAGGTATCCAAAGGCAATGACCGCTACCAATCCGGGACTGAGCATCACTCTTCTAAAGTCGTCTGGGCTTTTCCCTCTTTGGCAGACAAATGGCAACTAAAAGCGCAAAGCCCGACAATGGCCAGAATCCAAATCCCAAAGAGGTACCAGATCAGAGTTGGTACCCCTAACAGCATTTGCTCACGGTTAAAAATCTGCAGCAGAGGGTAATTCAGAAAGAAAAAACCCAGGATTCCAAGCAAGACCAAAAGCTTATCCTTTTTTGTCATGGCGGCGGGCATTCTTTCTGCTAACCTTCCCTAATTGACTAGATGAGGGGGATAACTCGGTTATTATTGCCCCACAAGCCGACGCAGAATATTCCTGCATAAGTTTATACTTTATAATAGCGTACTTATCGCGGGGAAACAAGGGGTCAGGGACGTGGTAAAGGCAAGCCCGCGGGGCAACTCTGATCCAATACCGATTAGCTTTCAAATGAGTAATTTTATCCTTTATCCCCTCTCCCCCGCTGGCGGGGGAGAGGGCGAGAGGGAGACGGGGCCGCCCCGGAGGCCATGTTCAACCAGCTAAACGGTCTGAACCTTGCTGAACGCCAGATTCTCAAATCGTTCGTAGCGGCCACGCATTGCCCGGGATAAAGCCAGCCCCAGGCCGGGTTCCATAAAATTGCGGTCGGTATCGACAAACAGTGCTGGCAGGCCGTTTCTACCAATGGCAGTTGCCACTTTCAGGGCATCGCTGCGAGCATCCGAACTGAATAACGGGACATTAGGATTGCCGTCTGAAATCACCACAATGATGGGGATCAGGCTCTTCTGGCGCTGCAGTTCCATTCGGGCTAGGCGCAAGGCCAGCTGCAGAGCATGGGCTAGCGGGGTTTTCCCCCCGGTCGGTAAAGCACGCAGTCTTTTTTGGGCCAGGGTGATACTGTTGGTCGGCGGCAATAAAACCCGGGCTCGAACCCCATTAAAGGTAATCATGCCGACCCGATCGCGGCGCTGGTAAGCCTGGATCAAAAATGATAGAGCCGCCTGCTTGGCCGCGGCCATGCGTTGGGCCGCGCCCATCGAGCCGCTGGCATCAACGACCAGTAACATGAGGGTCTGGGTTTTGCCGTGGCGGACTTTATAACGCAGATCATCGGTGCCGATGTCGATCTTGCCGTTCGTCAACCCTTGGCCGTTCGCCACCGCGGCCCGGAGGGTGGCATCGAGTGCCAGGTCCGGCACCTCACCATAAGGAAAGCGGGACCGCAGATATCGGCCATAATAACTCTGGGTGGCAGTAGCCAACCGCCGCCCGCGTTTGCCGTGATACTGACGGGGAAACAGGAAGGATAATGGTTTTAGCTCAAAGGCGGGGGGACAGGCGACCACATAGGCGCCTTCCGGGACCGGTAAATCTCGCTTTACCGGCTTTTTTTTTCCACCGGGGGCGGTATGGACTCGCTGCTGGAGGCCGCCTCAATCTGCTCGGCCAGCCTGGCCGTGTCGATTTCCTCGTCCTCCAGAGGATTGCCTACCAACCGGTGCCGCAGGGCGAAGACCGCAGCCCGTTTGATGTCGGCGACTCCGATGGCGGTCCGGCCGTCCAGGGCGGCCAGCGCGCTGGCCGCCTGGATGGTAACCAGATCCGCCCGATGCCCCTCGGCCCCCATGGTCAGGGCTAGATGCACAGCCAGAGAGAGGGCAGCCTCGCTAACCTGGACCGCAGGAAGAAGGGCCTTGGCTCGTTCGAGCCGATGCTTCAACTCAGCCTCGGATTGTTGGTGGGCAGCGATATAGTCTTCGGGGGCGCGCTCAAAGGCCAGCCGATTGTTAACAATGGCAGCCCGGGCAGCGGGATTGATCAGCCCCTTGACTTCGACGCAGATACCGAAGCGGTCCAACAACTGGGGCCGTAATTCTCCCTCCTCGGGATTCATGGTGCCCACCAGGATAAAGCGGGCCGGGTGAGCTACGGAAACCGATTCCCGTTCCACTATATTGACGCCACAAGCCGCGACATCCAGCAGCACATCGACCAGATGATCTTCCAGCAGATTGACCTCATCGATATAGAGGATGCCCCGATGGGCCCGAGCCAACAGGCCGGGTTCAAACCGCTTGCGGCCGGTATGGATGGCGGCTTCCAGATCCAGCGTGCCCAGCACCCGGTCCTCGGTAGCCCCTAAAGGCAGGGTAACCACCGGCACCGGCTTGCAGATCACCGGCAGGCCATTGCCTTGGGCCCGGCGGCGTTGACAGTCCTCGCAGAGGCCATCCACCCCTTGAGGATGGCAACCATAAATACAGCCGGCCACTGCTTCCATTTCCGGCAACAGGGCCGCCAAAGCCCGTACCGCGGTGGATTTGCCGGTGCCTTTTTCACCCCGGATCAGCACTCCTCCAATGGCGGGATTGACGGCGTTGATCAGCAGCGCCAGTTTAAGATCTTCCTGCCCGACAATAGCACTAAACGGGAAGAGCGGGAAACGGGAGCGCATAATGATTTATTGTTACCTTTCCGGGAGCGGTAGTCAAGGGTTTTGAATATCCTTGCTTTTTAAAGTCCCATTCCTCGGCCATTTTAAAAAACGACAAAAAAGGTTGACTTTTTGGGCTGATGGTGCTATATAATTATCGAGTTATGTCAGGCGAGAGCCACCCAGACTCAACTGGGTGGCTTTTTCTTTTGGGGAGCATGATGCGGCTGCTAATCATCGACAATTATGATTCCTTTACCTATAACCTGGTGCAATTGTTCTATGAATTCGATCTGGAGGTGCTGGTCTTTCGCCATGACCAGATTACCCTGGGGGGGATTGAGAGCCTCAATCCGGATTGGCTATGCATCTCCCCAGGACCCAAGGCCCCTAAGGACGCGGGAATCAGCAAGGCGGTGATCGCCCATTTTGCCCCCCAATTGCCTATCTTGGGGGTCTGCCTGGGAATGCAGGCCTTAAACGAAGTGTTTGGCGGCCAGACCGACCTGGCACCAGTACCGGTGCACGGTAAGCGCTACCAGGTGTTTCATCAAGGCCGCGGCATATTTGGCGGTATACCTTCGCCTTTTTGGGCTGCCCGCTACCATTCCTTGGCCGTAGACCCCCGATCCGCGGACCTGGAGGTCACGGCCTGGGCTAACGATGGCGTAGTCATGGGACTTAGTCATCGCCGCTATCCTTTGCATGGCGTCCAGTTTCATCCCGAGTCTTTCCTTACCGAATACGGCAAGGAGCTGACCGTCAATTTTCTAAGACTGGCCCCGGTGTTCGGAAGCACGACAGGGTGGCGCCAGGATTCAACTCGCCTTTTAAAGGACGGTGTTAATGTGGGGCAAAATAACTGATCTCAAAATTGCCTCGATTCCGCCGCCGAACGGGGTTACCGGACTGGCCGAATGGTTTGCAACCCGGCGGACCCAACCCTATGCCATGTTGCTGTTGAGCGGCGGGGACCTGGACTGCGCCCGCTATTCGGTGATGGGCTGGGACCCGTTTCTGGTCCTGCGGGCCAGGGGTAAACAGCTTAAGATTCAGCAAGGTAACCGCTACCAGAACCTGGTCGCCGACCCCTTCAATGTGCTGGAGGAGGTGCTGGAAGCCCTGGAACTTCCCGACCCCTTGCCGGTGTTTCCGTTTGCCGCCGGTGGCTTGGGGTTTTTGGCCTATGATCTGAAAAACCACCTGGAGCGCCTGCCCACCACCAGCCACGACGATCTGCAACTGCCGGAAATGGTCCTGGCCTTTCCGCGTCATCTGATCGTCCATGACCGCTATCAGCACCGCTGCTGGCGGATCAGGCTGAAGTACGAAGCCGCGCTTAAGGGGTCAGTGGAAAGGCAGCGGCAATCCGCGGCGGAGTCGGAGGTTTTTCCCGGGCAGGCGCACTTGGGAAATTACCGGGTGGGGGCCTTGCAGAGCAACTTCAGCCATGAGGAGTATCTAAGGGCCGTGGGCCGGGTGCGCCATTATATCCGCCAGGGGGATGTCTATCAGGTCAACCTGTCCCAGCGATTTTCCTTTCCTTTGGCCGGTGATCTTTATACTCTGTTTTTACGGCTCTACCAGCTTAATCCAGCTCCGTTTTATGCCTATCTGAATATGGGGGATTTTCAAGTATTATCCACCTCCATGGAGCGCTTTCTGTTCCGGCAGGAGGATTATCTGGAAACCCGGCCCATCAAGGGCACCCGGCCCCGCGGCGGCACCGCGGCCGAGGATGCGGCGCTGCGGCAGGAACTGCTCAACAGCCCCAAGGATGACGCCGAACTGTCGATGATCGTCGATCTGCTGCGCAATGATCTGGGCAAAGTCTGTCAGGCCCGCACCGTCATGGTCCAGGAGCACAAGCGCCTGGAAGCCTATCAGAACGTCTATCATCTGATTTCCATTGTCGAGGGCCGTCTCCGTCCTGAGACCACTCAGGTGGATATCCTGCGGGCCACCTTTCCAGGCGGTTCGATCACGGGCTGTCCCAAGATTCGAGCCATGGAAATCATCGATGAACTGGAACCCACGGTGCGCCACGTTTATACCGGCGCTATCGGCTATCTGGGACTGCACCGCAACCTGGATCTTAACGTCGCCATCCGGACCGGCATCTGCTATCGGGGAAGATTCTATTTTTCCGTGGGCGGCGGCATTGTTTACGATTCCCGGGAAGAAGACGAATACCTGGAGACCATCCACAAAGGTCAGACCCTGTTTAGTATTATCGGCCAGGGCGGCGTCCAGCAGACTACCCCGAGGGAGACCAGATTGGGCCAGGCCGAGGCCTGACCCGCGCATAGAACTCCTGATATAGACAGGTTGAGTAATGAGGTAAAAGGTAGACGCCTTCAATGGAACGGGAATTCATCTTTGTCAATGATCGGCTACTGCCGGCTCACGAAGCCCAGGTCTCGGTAAATGACCGGGGCTTCCTTTATGGCGATGGTTTTTTTGAAACCATGCGTGCCGAAGCCGGGCGAGTGTTATTCCTCACCGAGCACCTGGCCCGCCTGGAGGCCTCCTGTCGGCAATTTCAGATCAAATTGCCGCCGGAGATCCCATGGACTGACCAGATTCAGCAGTTGTTGGCTCAAAATAACTTAAACGCTAGATTGGCGATGGTAAAAATTCTGGTTACTCGAGGGCAAGCCGTCGGGCTGGGATTACCCGCCAGTGACCATCCGACCACCGTCATCTTTGCGCGACCTTACGAGCCACCAGAGGCGGCGGAATATCGGCAGGGCTGGCCGGTAGTGACCTTTCCGGAGAGCCGGGCCAGCTTCTTGGGCCGCCACAAGAGCCTGAATTATCTGTTCTGCCTGGCGGCCCGGCAATATGCCCTGGATCGAGGGGGGCGGGAAGCCTTGATCCTGGAGCCGGATGGCACCATCTCTGAGGGGGCGGCGACCGGCCTGCTCTTTGCGGAAACCGGAAGTTATTTTATCCCTCAGACCGCCAGTGGCCTGCCCAGTGTCACGGTGGCCATGGTAAAGCGGGCTCTGACCCGGCGGCAGATCCCAGTAACCGCAGTTCCCACTACAGTAGAACGCCTGGACCAGGCCCAAGGAGTGTGGCTGGCCAATTCTCTGATGGGGTTGTTGCCCGTAGCCTCGCTGGATGGCCGGGACCTGACTCGCTCGCAACAGACAGTATTTCTCAATCAGTGCCTGTGGTCAGAGGCTGGCTAGGGTCTGACGCAGCTTCTGACCTACTTTCGGCATTTCCCCTGGCCGGTATTCCCCCTGCGGAAACAGGTGCAAATCATCATCATAAAAGCGCGGAATCACATGCAGGTGGGCATGAAAAACCACCTGCCCGGCCGCAGGAAAATTATTCATCCCTAGATTGAACCCTTCGGCCTGAAAGGCTATTTGCAAGGCCCTGGCCACCTGCCGACAGACCTGGCCCATTTCCAGCCACAGGTCATCGGGCAGATCCAGCAGGTTCTCATAGTGATCCTGGGGAATCACCAGGGTATGGCCATAATGCACTGGGGCAATGTCTAAGAAGGCATAGACCCGCTCGGTGCGCAGAATCGGCACCGAGGATAAGCGACCCGCGGCAATCCGACAAAAGATACAGTCTGAATTAAACATTTTTCTCCCCTGTTCAGTCCGGCAATGGTATTATCTGCTAGAGGATAAGGAGGAGCCTGTTAACCTCTGGCTGCTACTGCCATATTAATCATGCCATTATGGGGTTTCGCAACAATATTTCCGACTAGGGGTGGATTATTATGAGCCGAATAAAAGACCTGCAGCCCTTATTGGCTAGCCTGGTGGCCGAAATGGAAAAAACCGTGTCCTATGCCGCGGCCCTGGCCCAGCACACCGAGGGCGAGTGCCTGTGGATGGACAGCCGGGAAGCCCGAGCTGAGGCTTTGGACCGCCAGCAGGGAGTGGTGCTGACCGTTTTCACCGGGCGCAGCTTTCTGGAATATGCCTTGAGCGGCCTGGCCGATCCTGATTTTTGCCCCCGGCTCTCCCAGGGGGCCCAGACCCTGGTCAATGTGGCCCTCCAGGAAGGCCTGGTGGAGACCGGATTAACCATTGATCCCGGTACTCCGTTGACCAAAGACTTTGCCGTCTTCCCCATCCTTGATCCAGCCGAAATTCCGTTGAAGGACAAAATGGCTGATCTGACCAAATTACGGGATCAGCTGATATCCGGCGACCCCTCGGTAGTGAACGCCACTGCGGCTTATCTTCAGGTGACCACCCGGGAATTATTTGTCAATCGGGCCCGCAGTCTCTATCAGGAGTTGCCCCGGGTCCAAATGGTGGCTCAGATCGTATTACGTCAGGATGATCGCACGGCCCGGCTGCATACCGGCCATTGTTATCAGGGTGGTTACGAGCATGCCCGCCTGGCTCCGGAAAAAATAACCAGATTGCAGCAGGATGCCCGCCGCATTCTGATGGCCCCGCGGCTGGCCCCAGGGACCTACGATTGCATTTTTTCCCCGGATTTTGCTGGCATTTTTGCCCACGAGGCCTTTGGCCACGGCACCGAAGCCGATCTATTCCTGCAGCACCGCTCTCGGGGTCAGGAATTTTTGGGCCAGAAAGTGGCTTCCCCGCTGGTCAATCTCTATGATTCCCCTGTACTCCCTGGCCAGGCCGGTAGTTTCTTTTTTGATCATGAAGGCCAGCTGGCCAGCGCCACTCAGATTATCCGTGAGGGTATTCTCGTCCGGCCGATCACCGACCTGAATTCGGCCTCCCGGCTGGGCCTGCCGCGCACGGCGAATGGCCGGCGGGAATCTTTTGCCCGCAAGGTTTATGCCCGGATGACCAACACTTATTTCGGTCCCGGCCGCCATAACTTTGAGGATATGCTGGCCGATATCGAGTTCGGCTATTTCCTGGATTATCCCTCTAACGGCATGGAGGACCCCAAAGGCTGGGGTATCCAATTGGAGGGGCTTTACGCCGAGGAGATTCGCCAGGGGCAATTGACCGGCCGGGTTTATTCCCCGGTGATAGTCACCGGCTACGTGCCCGACCTGTTGCAATCTATCACCATGGTTGGTAATAAAGTGGAAATCACCGGACTGGGCACCTGCGGCAAGGGTCACAAGGAATGGGTCAAGGTTTCGGATGGCGGCCCTTATTTACGTTTACGGGCCCGCCTAGGTTAAGCTCAAGCATTTGTTACCCAGGTTCGGGTTAATCAATTCTGCTTAAAATAAATGTTTTCACAGGAGTTTTTATGAGAACAATATGGATCGGCATTTTCGGTTTGCTGTTTTTAATAACTGGTTGTAGTAGCGATCTTAAGGCTACTAACTCCCAGGTGGAGACGGCGGCGGGTGATGCCCTGGTAATTACTGGGACAGTGCGCTATCTGCCCTTTGAGGGCGGATTTTTTGGCATCGTAGCCGACAACGGGGAACACTATGATCCGATGAACTTAGACCGCCAATTTGCCGTGGACGGCCTTCGGGTAAAAATCAAAGCCAAATTGCATCCGGATCAGGTTAGCTTTCATATGTGGGGGAAAGTTATCGAGATCATCAGCATCGAGAAATTATCGACTGGCGATTCTTAACCCGCAACTCGTTTTAGGGCCGTCCAAAAAAAGGTTTACCCCAAGTTGAAAGTATGCTAAGTTCGGACAACTGTTTGGTCCCCACTCATTAAGTGATTCTGTTTATGGCCATGTAATTGGTTGCCTGGCGGGTCAATCAGCCACAACCATACAAGGCAGTCGGACCAAAAAAATATGATTAATATTCCAGCGGCCAGCTTTTCTCCCGGCGATAAAGTAGTAATAGCAGCCTCGCATCTGCAGGACCTGGCGCAGGCCCTGGGTAACCGGGGTTTTACCCTGATCGGGCCGACGCTCCGCAACGGCAATCTGGTGCACGATGAACTAAAGGCTGTCACGGACTTGCCCATAGGCTGGACGGTCGAGCAACAGGCCGGGACCTTTCGCCTCAAACCCAGGCGTGACCAAGCCTTTTTTGGCTTTACGGTCGGGCAACATTGTTGGAAACCATTTTTGTTGCCGCCCCGACAAAGACTATGGCAGGCTCGCCGACAGAGTGACGGTTTTGAGGTTCTTCCCCATCAAGAAGAGATCCCTAAATTTGCCTTTATCGGGGTTCGGGCCTGTGACCTTAACGCCATAGCTGTCCAGGATCGGATTTTCTTACAGGGACCATATATTAACCCAGTTTATCAGGCTCGGCGGCAGGCGGCGTTTATCCTGGCGGTAAATTGCACCCAGGCCGGGGGCAATTGTTTTTGTGCTTCTATGGGTACCGGGCCTCAGGCCATTTCGGGCTTTGATCTGGCCCTGACGGAAATCCTCAACGGCGCGGACCATTACTTTCTCATCGAAGTGGGCACTGCCCGTGGAGCCGAGGTTTTAACGGAGGTGCCCCATGAAGCCGCGACTTCAGAGATCCTGAGGCAGGCAGAGAGTCTGGTGCAGGCCGCGGCGGCGCAGATGGGCCGTCACCTGGATACCACCGGCATCAAGGAACTGCTCTATCGTAACTACGAGCATCCTCGTTGGGAGGAGGTGGCCCGTCGTTGTCTGACCTGCGGCAATTGTACCCTGGTCTGTCCTACCTGCTTTTGCCAGACGATCGAAGATGTCACGGATCTGACCGGCCAGCAGGCTGAACGCTGGCAGCGCTGGGATGTCTGTTTTACCGCCGCCCATTCCTACATTCATGGCGGCAACATCAGAGCCTCGGCCAGATCTCGCTATCGCCAGTGGCTGACCCACAAACTGGCAACCTGGATAGACCAGTTCGGCTGTTCCGGCTGTGTCGGCTGTGGCCGCTGTATCACCTGGTGTCCGGTAGGCATCGATATCACCGAAGAGGTCCGGGCCATCCGGGAAAGTGAGGAAAAGGAGTAGCCCATGGAATCGCTGCAGTCCATCCTGGCCGAACATCCCTTCTTAACCGGCCTGGAATCAAAACACCTGCGAATGTTGGCCGAATGCGCATCTCTGGTTAGTTTCAGTTCGGGCCAGATGATCTTTACCGAAGGTCAGGCCGCCACCCATTTCTATCTGATCCGCTACGGCCGGGTAGCCATCGAGATCCATACCGCCCGGCGGGGATCGATTACCCTGGCCACCGTTGGGGAGGGCGAATTCTTGGGCTGGTCCTGGATTGTTGCGCCGCACCGCTGGCATGTTGATGCCCGCGCCATAGATTTGACCCGGGCCATTGCCTTAGATTTCCACTGTGTGTTGCACCATTGTGAGACCGACCATGATTTAGGTTACGAATTCATGAAACGCTTTGCTTTGGTGCTGGCTCAAAGCCTCCGCTTCCTCAAACTGCAATTGGTGGATGTCTATGGGACCTAAGCTCGAAGCCCGAATGTCCCAAGCCCCGGGTCATCTGAATCCAATGCAGCCCCAACTCTTTCAGATCCGGCGGGTCCGTAAAGAAACCCGGGATACCTTTACTCTGGCCCTCCAACCGACCTCGGGAACCGCGCCGTTTTGTTTTTTGCCGGGTCAATTTAATATGCTCTATGCCTTTGGAGTGGGAGAGGTGCCCATTTCGATTAGCGGCAACCCGGCTGATCCTCAAACCCTAGTCCACACTATCCGCGCCGTGGGCACGGTGACCAGATCTATCCAACAATTAAAGCCGGGCGGCATCCTGGGGGTGCGGGGGCCTTTTGGCACTCATTGGCCGGTAGTCGAAGCCACCGGCTATGATATGGTAATTGTCGTCGGCGGGCTGGGGTTGGCCCCGCTGCGTCCGGCCATTTACCATATTCTGGCCCAGCGCCACACTTACGGGAATTTTGAATTGATCGTCGGGGCCCGCACCCCGGGTGATTTGCTCTATTACCAAGAACTGGAAAAGTGGCGGGGCCGCTTTGATTTCCGGGTGCATGTTACCGTGGACAGTGCCGGGCCGGAGTGGCGGAATAATGTCGGGGTGGTGACTACCCTGATCCCCCGGGCCCGCTTTGACCCCTTGCATACCGTGGCCCTAATCTGCGGGCCGGGGGTGATGATGCGCTTTACCATAAAGGAACTTCTGGAACGCGGTGTCAAACCGGAAAACATCTACCTTTCCATGGAACGCAACATGCAGTGCGGGATCGGCTTATGTGGCCACTGCCAGCTCGGACCATATTTTATCTGTAAAGACGGTCCGGTGTTTTCTTATCAGCGGATCCAGAAATGGTTTGAATTGCGAGAGATTTGACATGAAACGTCGTCCCAAGCTGGCGGTCTGGAAATTCACCTCCTGCGATGGCTGCCAATTGAGTCTATTGGACTGCGAAGATGAACTGCTGGCCATCACCGCCCAATTGGAAATTGCCTATTTTATGGAGGCATCGCGGGCGGTGGTCCGCGGTCCCTACGATCTGTCCCTGGTAGAAGGCTCGATTACCACCCCCCATGATGCGGCCCGGATTCAAAAAATTCGCCGGGCTTCGAAATTCCTAGTGACTATCGGGGCCTGCGCCACGGCCGGGGGGATTCAGGCCCTGCGCAATTTTACCAACGTCAAGGACTATATCCCCCTGGTCTATGCCCGGCCAGAATATATCCACACCCTGGACCAATCCAGTCCTATTGCCGCGTTGGTGCCGGTAGATTTTGAACTGCGCGGCTGTCCCATCAATAAAAATCAACTGCTGGAGCTGATCAGCGCCTTTTTGCATGGCCGCCGTCCCACTATCCATCCGTATAGTGTCTGTCTGGAATGTAAACTGCGGGGCAATATCTGTGTCATGGTGGCGCAGGGTATCCCTTGTCTGGGCCCGGTCACCCATGCCGGCTGCGGCGCGCTGTGTCCGACCTATCAGCGGGGCTGCTATGGCTGTTATGGACCTAAGGAGACCCCCAATACTGCCTCGCTAAGTAATCGGCTGCAGGCGCTGGGAGTGCCGCCAGATGATCTGGTGCGGCTCTATCGGACCTTTAATGCCTATGCCGAACCTTTCCGCCAGGAGAGTGAAGCCCATGAGTAAAACCATAAAAGTCGATTACTTAGCTCGGGTGGAAGGCGAAGGCGCTCTTTATATCCGCATAAAAGATGATACCGTGACCAAGGTGCAGCTGAAGATTTTTGAGCCACCCCGCTTTTTTGAGGCCTTTTTGCAGGGCCGCAAGTTTACCGAAGCCCCCGATATCACGGCGCGCATCTGCGGCATCTGCCCGGTCGCCTATCAGATGAGCTCGGTGCACGCCATGG
This sequence comes from Deltaproteobacteria bacterium, assembly GCA_019309545.1. NCBI lineage: Bacteria > Pseudomonadati > Myxococcota > Myxococcia > Deltaproteobacteria bacterium. Next base: position 17,929 of record JAFDGA010000017.1, on the reverse strand, counting down.
AACAGATTCTGGGGCTGAGGGTGGCAGGGCCGTTACGCGATTTGCGCCGCCTGATTTATTGCGGCGAGTGGATCGAAAGCCATGGTCTGCACGTCTATATGTTACATGCCCCAGATTTCCTGGGCTATGCTGATGCAATCGAGATGGCCCGGGATCATCCCGGTATGGTCGAACAGGGCCTCAAAATCAAAAAGATCGGCAACGAACTGGTGGCTCTGGTCGGGGGCCGGGAAGTCCACCCGATCAACGTCCGGGTCGGCGGCTTCTATCGCGTGCCGCACAAAAAAGAGCTGGCTGCCTTAACCGACAGGTTGAAATGGGCCCGCGACGCAGCCCTGGAGACGGTGCGTTGGGTGGGTTCTTTCGATTTCCCGCCCTTAGAGCAGGATTATGAATTTGTCTCCTTGCGCCATCCTCAGGAATATCCCTTTAATGAGGGGCGCTTGGTGTCCAATAAACGACTGGATATCGCGGTCAGCGACTTCGAAACGCATTTTGAGGAGGAGCATGTCCCTTATACAAATGCCCTGCACGCGGTGATCAAGGGCCGTGGCGCTTATTATGTCGGGCCCATGGCCCGCTATAATAATAATTTCGATCTACTCCCCCCCGCGGTGCAATCCGCGGCTCGGGAGGCCGGGCTGTCCGCCTGCTGCCGCAATCCCTTCCAGAGCATTATTGTCCGCAGCGTCGAAATTCTCTATGCCTGTGAGGAAGCCTTGCGGATTATTGACCAGTATGAGATGCCCGACCGGCCTTATCTTGAGATCAAGCCGCGCGCCGGAGTGGGCCACGGGATCAGCGAGGCCCCCCGCGGCAGCCTGTATCATCGTTATCATATCGATGACCGGGGGGTTATCCTTGATGCCAAAATCGTCCCCCCGACCTCGCAGAACCAGAAGACCATCGAAAGTGATCTCTACCAAGTGGCGGTACAGAATCTAGATCTATCCGAGGATCAACTCACCTGGCTCTGCGAGCAGACCATCCGCAACTACGACCCCTGTATTTCCTGTTCAGTGCATTTTCTGAAGATTCACCTGGAACGCGACTAAAGAAGGATGTCTCTCCCCTCTCCAAACCGGGTGTTAATCATCGGAGTGGGCCACCACTGGCGGGGGGATGACGCCGCTGGCCTGCTGGTGGCCAGCCGTCTTAGAGCACAAGGGCGCGACCCGGCAGTGGTCCGGGAAATGTCCGGCGAGGCCGCCGACTTGCTGAACGCCTGGCAGGAAGCCGCGGCAGTGATTATCGTCGATGCAGTCCTTACTAAGGCTCCCCCGGGGACGATCTATCGCTTTGATGCCCATGCTGAACCGCTGCCGGCGGAAATCTTCCCGGCCTGTTCGACCCATGCCTGGGGAGTAGCCGAAGCCGTGGCCCTGGGCCGCATCCTGCAACGCCTGCCACCTCATTTGATCATTTATGGTATTGCTGGCCAGAATTTTGGCCTGGGCCCGGGGCTGTCCCCCCCGGTCGAGACCGCCATCGTAGAAGTTACTCAGCGTATATTAAAAGAATTATCATTAATTCTCGGCAGTAAAATGGATTAACCAGGTTCACCGGTAAACCGGTAATTCCCCTCCAGGAAGGCCTGGATATATCTATCCACCGTCTTCTCATCACCCATGACCATATCCCGCTGGCGAGCGCAGGCCATCAGCCTGCCGAGCAGATCGAGCTTCTCTTCCATCAGAACTTGAGGGTATTTCCCCAGCCGGGCCACTACCAGATCTCCGGTAATTTCTACGTCAAAATCCAGTTTTGTGAGAATAACGCCAAGGAATCGGGCTCTGAGCCCCCGGCGGTGTTCATCCGCCGCGCCTCCCTTAAATCGAAAGCTGATGTAATTATCGTTCCGCACCTCGCTCACGTAGGCATCGATGGTAGCGAAGTGATATCCTAACCGTGAGCTGAAATTTAGATAATGCTTTGACACAATGGCCAGGGTGCGCAGCCAGAAGTCGGCATTCTGCGGCGCGGGCGCAGCCAGCGACCGAGAGAACACCGAGTAAAGCCCCTTCATATCTATGGGAATCGGTCCCGCCCAGGAGACCTCGGGGTGGCTGATGCCTTTCCACAGGGCCCGCATCGGGATAGAGGTTATGGCCTCGGGCGGAACAAATTTGGCCCGGCGGTCCTTTTGAATGCCCCCTCCCAAATCGATGAGGTAAAGATTCAGCGGAATGGCAGTCTTCAAACGCACCATAAAGGCTTCTTCCTGCCTGGCCTGTTCGCCCAGTTCAAACATCTCGGCTATGGCCATCTGGTGGGCAAAGCGGGTTATGTCATGAAGAGTTTGACAAGAGGCCGGAGTAAAATTGCTCAATTTCGGATCGGTCATATTGAGAGGGGTAATCCAACGCAATACCCGGCGTAGGGTGACATAAATGGGGGTCTCCGTAAACCGGGAAGGCTGCGGGGGCGGAGTCTGAAGCAATTCTTCCACCCGACCCTGATAAACCCGCAGATTGTTCGCATCCACGGTGATTTCCTGGCCGGTCTGTAAGACTTGCGTGGCTTTTTCGGTATCGACCAGGGTGGGGACCTTATACTCCCGAGCCAAAATAGCCAGATGAGAGGTGGCGCTGCCGATATCCAATACCATAGCTCTGGCTTTATGCAGCACCGCGCCGTAACGTGCCGAACTATAGCGGGCCACTAATACCCCGCCTTCCGGGAACCGGGCTAAATCTTCGTCTTTTTGAACGACAAAAGCAGGCCCGGACGCCACCCCAAAACAGGCCACGGTGCCACCATCAATCAGAATGGGATTATCCTTGACTTGAGCAGATGGAAAAGCTTCCGGCAGAGGTTGCAACAAGGTCAAAGGTCGTGACTGCAAGAGCACTATCTGTCGCCACGGATCTACTGCAAATTCGATGTCTTGTGGCTCCCCGAAATATTCTTCCAACCGGAGGCCATAGCGGCCCAACTGCAGCAACTCTTCCTGGGTCAAGGCTGGTTGATAATTCTCCGGTTCAGGTACAGCTTCTTGGGTAATTCCCCCCTCTGCGGCAGCGGCCGTGAGGCGAAAGGGTTTAGGGCTGATGTGTTGTGATACTACCGAGATTTCCGGTTTTTTGGAGAGCAGATAGCGGTCTGGAATCAAAGTGCCTTCCACCACAGTAGGGCCCAACCCCCAGACCGCGTCAACCACCATCACCTCCTCGCGGCTGCCAGTAGGGTCCACGGTGAAAAGGACGCCGCTGGCTCGAGCCGGTACCATGGCCAGGCAACCCACACTCATGCCTAACTCGCGATAAGACAATCCTTTCTGTAACAAATATATTAGGGCGTTAGGAGAAAATTGACTGGCCAGGACTTCCAGATAACTTGGAAAGAATTCTGGTAGAGTAACATTCAGTTTGGTAATGAATTGCCCTGCAAAAGAATATTCTTGATCTTCATACAAGGCGCTGCTGCGCAGGGCCAGATGCGGTTGGTAGCCCAGGGTTTTGGCTAACCGATGATAGTGTTGGTTGACCTCATCGGCTAGGCGGGCGGGGATTTCGGCCTGCAAGATCCTTTCCCTTATCTGTCGGCATTTTCCGTGAGTAACTCCAGGTTGGCGGTATCGACCTCCTGGAGAAAAATCTTCAATGGCTGGTCCAATTGATTTTCAGCCAGGACCAGGCGATAAGCCTCGAGCGTTAACACAAAACCATCCGGGGTGGGCAGCTGCAAACGATTTTTAATTTCCCCCAGATTGGCATTTTTGCCGCCCACCTGCCCGAGATGGCGCCGGTCTACCTGGCTCAGCGGCATGGCCAATGAGCCTGTGGTTTGGGCCACTCGGCCTGCCACCTCATTTTGAACCTTCGTTTTTATGGTTTCGTAAACCGGAATCAGGTCGGCATAGCGGCCATTGCCCAGGATGTTGAGCTCGTTGATGATTTCTTGGCATTTTTCCAAGATCAGGTCGCTCTTGGTACGAATATACTGCATGTCAAAGACAAAATCGGCCTCGGAGACCGTCTCCAGGCGCGACATGATTTCCAGGGCAGCATTATTGGCTTCCAAAAGTTTCTTGAAGCTTTGGTACTTTTTCTTAAACAGATCCTCTCCGCCTTCGGCGGCGAGAGGCTTTTTTCTTTTCAAGAACCCAAAAATTCTCAAGGAGTCCACCAGTAAGTCGCCAGGCCCAAAGAGTTCAGGTTTCCGCTTGCGCCTGACGCCATTTGAGCGCTTTGTCGACGGTCATCAGAATCTGCTCTTTTCTAAAGGGCTTGGTAATATAATCAAAAGCTTTGTGCCGCATAGCTTCCACAGCCGACTCGATGGTTCCAAAGGCCGTAATGATAATCAGCGGCAAATTGGGGTCAATCTGCTTGATAATTTTCAATAACTCGATGCCTTCCATTTCGGGCATGCGCAGATCGCTTATGACTAAATCAGCGCCATACGTCTTACACCATGCAACTGCCTGGTGCGGGTCACTGGTTGTAAGTACCTTATGATTGGTCTTCTCGGTTAGAATGAATTTCAGCAGATCCAGAAGATCTGGTTCATCATCAACAATTACAATGGTTGCTGACATTACGGAACTCCTTCGCAACAAAATTTAGGCACCATCAAATTAGCTTCAGTTCAACCGCTCGTAATTTAGCTAATGGCAAAACTTAAGCTGGTCACGACCCTGAGATTCGGGCGGGTCCACCCGGTTAATCCGCTAAAAGCCACGATCAGCAGCAGGGTGCCTTATTCCTCTATCCGGCTTTTTAAGTTCCGGTTCTCCTTGACTATTCGTTGCCACTCCAGAGCCCGCTCCAGGGCCACCAGAATCTGTTCTTTACGAAAGGGCTTGGTAATAAAATCATAGGCTCCCCGGTGGACCGCTTCTTGAGCTGCCTCCAGGGTGCCGAAAGCGGTAATCATAATCACCGGAATATCCGGGTCTTTCTTTTTCACCGCTTCCAAAACTTCAATTCCATCCATCATGGGCATCTTTAGATCAGTAATGACAATATTAAAATCATTTTCGGACAGAAGTTCCTCGACCTCGATGGGGTTATTGGTAGTAACCACCTCATGGGGGGTCTTGTCAGTGATGAGCATTTTGAGCATGACTAACATGTCAGTCTCATCATCAATAATGAGGATCTTAGCAGACATGGCCACCCCCTGTTGCTTGGCTTTAGTCCCTTATAGTTGGGCTATTGGGAGGGTAATCGTAAACTTAGTACCGCTTGTATGATCTTTGCTCTCTTCTTTGGTTTTGCTCTCACAGGTAATGGTGCCGCCGAATTTAGTGATAATCGCATAACTGACGGACAGACCCAATCCCGTCCCTTCGCCGACCTTGCGAGTGGTAAAAAATGGATCATAAATTTTTGGCAGGTTTTCTTTTTTGATCCCCTCACCAGTATCAGCAAAGACGATTTCAACCCTATCATGCTTAGAATTAAGGCGGGTGCTGATAGTTAAGTGACCGCCTTGCGGCATAGCCATGACCGCGTTGTTAATGAGGTTTAAGACAACCTGCTGTAACTGCGCGGCATCGCCTCGAGCTTTGGGCAGCCCCTCGGCAAGATCAAGATGATACTTCACTTTTTTGGTCAGCAGGGTATTCTTGACTACTTCCAAGACCGTTTCCACGCTGCGATTGACATCGGTGTCATATTGATCTTTCTCCGGGGCACGTGCAAAAGTCATTAAATTTTCAACAATCTTCTTGCAATTGTTACCTTGCCGCTCGATAGTTTTTATGATATTGTATTCCTTAGAGTTTTCATCTATTTTTTCTAGCAGCATATCGGCAAAACCTAAAATAATGGCCAGCGGGTTGTTAATCTCATGGGCCACCCCGGCGGCCAGTTGCCCCAAGGAAGCCAATTTTTCCGTATGATATAATTGTTCCTCAAATTTTTTCTGGCTCGTAATATCATGGCCGATAATCATGACGCTCAGAACCCGGTCATTTTCCCGGATAGGGGTTAAATTGAAATTAAAAAAGTACTCCTTGCCCCCGATGGTTAATTCCTCGGTAGCACGTTGCCCCTGTTTTTGGGCAATTACTTCCTCCACCAAGCGATTGAGTTCCGCTTTGGTGTTTCCCGGAAACACATCGCTGATAGTTTTGCCCATAATGCCCTGCGGGGTGTAGCCTAAAATTTTCGCCCCATAGGGGTTTATGGACACAATTTCTCCTTTGGCGTCAACATTTAAGATGGCATCCTCGGCAGACTCAACCAGAGATTTATAGAGCTTCTCGGACTTGGCCAGTTCATTCTTGGATTTTTCCAGGGCCGCGGTTTTGGTGTGCACCTCTTTTTCCAAAGCCGCCGACCAGCGGCTCTCGTAATAAATTACTGTCCCGCCTCCCAGGATGATAATGAAAATGACCACCCCTTGCAGTAAAAACTGTCGGATATAAACGTCATGAATGGCCCCTTCCACTTCACTTTGGGGGGCCACCACGGCCACTGACCAGATAATCCGGCCATTGTCGCCCTTCAAGATGATGGGAGCGTAGGCGATGAATTTTTTCATTTTTCTAACGATACCTCGGTGCCAGCCGCTCCAGTACCAGGAAACGCCCTCTTGTCCGGCAAGCATCTTTTCCCGCTGGATTTTGTTGATCTCCGCAAAAGAGATCTTGGGAGCCCTTTGCTCCCGGACTTCAAAAGCAGACCTGCCAATGAATCCCTCTTCAGGATGATAAATGAAATACCCCCGACTATCGATCACCCAGGCATATCCACTGTGACCCGACCTAATGTCCTTGGTAAGTTTTTGGATTAATTGGTAAGGATCGACCAGAAAATAGAGGCAGCCGGCAAAACGACCCGTAGCTTGAGGATGACTGGCATCCAGGGAGATCTGATAGGTGGGGGTAAAAATGACCAGGTAAGGATTTTGCTTGCGGGTAGAATGAAGAAATGTCCCGGTCCTCTGGAAGATGATTTGATTCCGGTGCTCCGGCTGCTTGGCCCAGGCGAGAAGCTCGGATTGGGAGTAATTTCCTTTGATAACCCGACTCTCACCCTGGGCATTTACCCAATAAATCTGTCGTCCCTCAGCATCCAACAGGCCTATGCCGATGACCCCCAGATTGCTGACGTTGGCCATGGTGATCCGCATCCGATTAGGCCAGGAAACCTCCAAATACTGCACCGATGGGGACAGGTTCAGGGTATGTAATTCTCCTTTCAAATAAAAAATCTTATCCTCGATATCCGAGGCTACCCCTTTGGCAATGGTCAACTGTTGTTGGTTGAATTGCTCGCTGATGATATCTCTCATCTTCTCAGCCGAGAGCAAGCCAAAAATAAAGGCCCCGGCCAACAATATCACCGTAAGGGTGATGACAATTAAATATACTTTCTTAGAAATGATATTAAACATCTGGTGTTTGAGGACCTGTTGATCGCAAGGTCTGGCTGGGGTCAATCAAGGCGTAAGCCATTATCTTATTAGTGAACCTGGTGCTCCCCGCAATGCTTTTCCAAAAAATCGATTACATAACCTGAAACTGCGGCATCGTCCGACATCACCATATCCATCTGCTTGGTAAACACTTCCAAGCGTCCCAGGATTTCTAATTTTTTGAGTAGCCTCGGCCCTGGATCTCCAACTTGTAGGCCGTCAAGCAAGTCACCAGTGACCGTAACCTTAAATCCTAACTGAGCTAAGATTTCCCCGATGAGTTGCAGCCGGCGCACGCGGCGCTCTAATGAAGCCGCGCCCCCCTGGTAGTGAAAACGGATGTAATTGTGGTCCAAATTATCACTGACATAGGCCTCGATGGTGGAGGCATGATACCCCAGGCAGAGGCTGAAATTCATATAATCTTCGGATAGCAGGGCAAAGCTGATTTTCCGCAACTGGTCTTCGGCCTGGGGCGTGGTCGAGGTTACCCCGATGACCGAAATGAATCCCTTGACATCCAACGGCCGGGCCTTGGGCCAGGGAATGGACATCATTCCTTCTAGAAAGGCCCGGAAGGGAATGGAACGGACATCTTCCAAGGTTATCGACGGTCGTTCGACGGATAAACTGCCGCCCGCATCAACGACGACAATGGGGACCAATCGACCGGTGACTAAGTTGACCGCGTCCTTTTTGCCGACTTCACCACTCAGGCTAAGGCAGAACATCTCATTTCTGCAGATTTCCGACGTATAATAGAGCAGGTCATGAAGGCTTTGACAGCCCTCGGGGGCCAGAGGCTGATTTGCCGGCCCTAGATGCAAGGAAAAAAGCCGGGGGCTCACCCGCGCCAGCATTTTTTGGGCCAGGAGGTGATCAGAGTTGCCGGCCGGTTCCGCTGGGAGAAGGGTTTCCCCGCGGCCGGCGGACACCTGGAGGCGCTGGGCATCGACCGTGATAATCATGCCTTGGCTAATATGGGAGGTATCATCGCCGGTATCAAAGATAGTCGGCAAGCGCCGCTCTCGAATCAAAAAAGCCAAATGATTATGCGGCTGGCCAGTTTCCACCACCAAAGCCGCCGCCTTGGGTAACAGCGGCACCAGGCCTAGTGCCGGTTTATTGGCGATGAGGACAGCCCCATCCGGAATATCCAGACTGTCTGGCCAGCGGTCAACGTCGATCCGAAAGGCGGGTCCCGAGGCCAGACCGGGATAGATCGTTATTCCATGTGAAATCAACAATCGGTCGGGGCCCTGACCAGCGGTTGAGTCCTGAAAGGATGGCCTCCCGGAGGGAATGCTTCGCAGGATGATGACCTCCCGGTTAGAACCCAAACCCCACTCCAATTCCTCGAGGTTGGGATAATTAGTACTCAATATATGATAGTAATCCGCAATTTTTAAGGCTTCGGTCTCCTGGAGACAGGGTTCCCCTTTAAATTTTTCAGGCAGGGTTGCCATATAAAAACCCTGTTCAGGGTGGTAAGTCAGCCATTGCTCCTGAGGGCCGGTTTCGGGAGAGGTTAACTCCGTTACCCGACCCTGGGCTACTTTGTACCGTTTGGCAGGCACAGTCCCATGCTGAACCGCCGGCCACCAGCCCCACACCGCTTTGATGATCAGCGCCTCGGTATTCTCTTCATCTTTAGCCCGATAAGCTACGCCGCTGGATAACAACTCTGGAGTGGAGAGAGTGTGCTTCTCAAATAACAGGTCCTTGGTATAAAATTCATACCGCAATTTCGGGGTTAATTCATCGTTAATCTGATCGGCTATTCTGGCAAACAGCGCGGCCACTTCAAAATACCGACCCCTGCTAAACCTTTTCAGAGCATTTATCACCCCGCGGACATAGTCTGATACGATAGCCCAATTTAATTTAATATAGGCAGGGCTGAAATAATCCTCCCTATGCAGACGGGCCTGCATCTGGGCCATAACCTCGAGCGCCGCAGTGGTGGTGGTCAATATCTCGGAATAGAGCTGGACCTTTCTTTGATATTGTTCTTTACGGCTCAACGGCCGGGGGGCTGTCCGGATTGTTTGGTCTTTTCTGAAAAGACGCCGCCACCATGACACCAGCTTTCTCCTCTTCAGAAAGAATGCGCCGCTAAGACAAAATTTTTTTAATTATAACAAAAAATAATGAACAGAGCCAGGGATCCCAACTTGCCGGCGATCCCTGGCCACTCGCTGCGCCGCTGCGGTGATGCTAAGAGCTCTGGTCAGACCTCTTCTTTGCTGACCGGCTTTTCCATGCTCAGGCCGAGCCCTTCGAACAGCTCATAAATGCCGAAACCGAACCACAGGGTATAGACCACATAGAAAATCAACAAAAAGGTGAGCATGCCTGCATTGTCGGCTACCTTGGCCGGGGTAACGCCGAAAAAGTTATATCCCGGCTCCAGCGCCCGCTTCTGGACCTCGCCCACGACTTTGTACTGTTTAAACTTTTTCTGTTTTTTCAAGGATGCAGCCAGGTTATTTAGGGAGACCCACCAGGTTTTCACAACCTCCTTGGAGTTATAGTGATATTTGGCCCGGAGTTCCTCTCCCCGGTTGTTGAACAGGGCTTCGGCATCATCCACCGCTTTTAGGAGGATCTTGCCAAGATCGCCGTTTATTTTTAACACTGGGCCGGCGGCTTCCACCTGGGCCCCGGCCTGGCTAAAGAGGATCTCGGCCTTCTTAGCATTTTCGGGAGACCCCAGGGTTATTTCCGCAACCACGGGGGTGCCCACCAAGGGTTGGGCTATCTTGCGCATGTCGTTCATGTAGTTGCTAGAGCCTTTGGCCAAGCGGTTGAAAAAATCATCGGTATACTCCAGCCCGTTTTTGCCGTCTCCAAATATCGGCATAAAGATCAGAAAGAGAACCACCCCAAACGATATCAGGAGAAATAATCCAAGAAGCAGGTTTTTGGTTTTCATGAGTTAATGTACCCCCTCGACGACAGTGGTTAAAGAGGGTTCCTTCCCCCTTAAGACATTGAGATTTTTGAAGAACATGGATAACACCCAGAGCCCGAAGATGCCAATGATCACAAAGAAGACGATAAGTCCGATTAAATCGAGGCCACCGGCCAGTCCCTTGGATATGCTAATGTATTCCATCTGGTTAAGTCTTTTCGGCAGCGCGAAGAGGCGATTGAGAAAGCCGGCCAGGATGGCGGTAGCGTAAAAGCCCCGGATATAGATACCCTTGACCACCTTGGTAGTGAGAGCCCCGACCTGGATTCCGATCAGAGAGCCCAGGAGCATGCCCATGGCCAGGGTGTAAAAAATAAATCCATAAATGGCATACTGCGAAATGGCGGCAAAGCCGGCAGTGAAGATGATCTGCAGGATGTCGGTGCCTACCGTAGTGAAAGAGGACACCCCTAACAGGTAGACGAACATGGGGAAGGTCAGAAAACCGCCGCCTACCCCCATAATCGCCGCTACCAGACCGACGATGAAGCCGCACCCGGCCACAAACAGGCCGGAAATCCGGTTGCCGCCCGGCACCAGATCCTCGTCAAAGGAGATCATCGGGGGGATACGGACCGATTGCAGCTTCTGGGCCAGGCCAGTGGTGGCCGCCGCCGGGGGGGTGGCTACTTTCTTCTCATCCGGGGCCAGAGTGCGGTGGGCGCGACCGGCCCGGCGCAGCTTGAGAAAGTCGGTCATGGCGTAAGTGCCCAAAAAGCCCAACAGAAAAACATACACCAGGCTGATAAAAAGGTCGCTCATGACCGGGTTGAATTCATAAATAGCCCGGTTGATGGTGCCCCCGACCACCACTCCTAAGGTTGAGCCGACCAAGAAGGTAATGGCGAGTTTTACCGAAACGTTGCCCAACTTTCGATGGACTGCCGTCCCCATAATGGCCTTGGCAAAGATGTGAAAGAGGTCGGTGCCCACCGCCAGAATGCCTTTGACGCCGATGCTCATCAGGGCCGGGGTGATGATAAAGCCACCGCCGGCGCCGATGCAGCCCGTTATCAGGCCAGCCACTAGTCCGATGAAAATAGTGAGGAGAAAAATCGAGGTGGAATAAAAGGCCGGCGCATAGGCCTTTTTTCCCCCCAACAAATCCCCTGCCGCCCAGGAGATGCCCAGAAAGGCCACGATCGGCAGACAAAGAGCCAGCAAGATCAACAACTTTTTCCGATTTCGCAAGATATTGGTGGAAGTCTCGATCTCCCAGCGGGCGTGGGCCTCAGCAGCCATCTGCAACATGTTAAACACGCTTCGTACTTTGTTCATGACGGATCTACCCTCCATACTAAATTTTTCCTGGCCCCTGAAGGGAATTCAGGGGCCAATCTTGACGACTTACTCTAACTGAAGTCTTAATCGATTTATTAATCAATCTTTATGCCAAAAAAGGGAAAAGCTTCTTATCAATATAAGTATATGTAATTATTTATATTATCTTTTTGTTGGGCAATTTCGGAAGGAGATTATCCGAAAATTTCCGCCAGGTTTTTTTACAAACTGTAAAACGGCCGTTTAGGAGCAGGGCTACCCGATGAACCACTTGACGTCGGCATTAATATTATCTACTTTAGATATAAAGGACTTAGAGAGGTTACCATGAATACCCGGTTCAGCTTACGATTGGCAAGAGATTAGCATAGGGGAATTTGGGGGTGGCAAGATGGGTTTCTTTCAGTGGTTAACGAGTATCTCGCAAAGTACAGCTCCTACGGGGCAGCCGTTTGCCCCCCAATGGCTTTATGTGGTCATGGTCCTGGTGATCCCGGCCCTGATCGGGGTAGCCTTGGCTGGAATTTTGAAGGTTATCGAGAAGGCCTGCGGGATCAAACTCGGAGGAGGAAGTGTTTAAGCAGGCCGTGAGCATACGATGAATATTCCTCTGTCCATTGCCAGTTATTGGATCAAGTACCTTAATCCGCAATTAGCACTACTGACTCAGCCAATTCAGGGGTGGTTCTACACTGTCTCTCCCCAGGGCGAGCTGACTATCAATCTGATCGCCTTGATCGTTCTGGGACTGGCTATGGGCTTTCTGGCCGGTTGTTTTGGGGTCGGCAGCGGTTTTTTGATGGCTCCCCTTCTCAATCTCTTCGGGAACATTCCGTTTAATGTGGCCATCGGGAGCGACCTGACCTACATGGTAGGGTCGGCTACGATCGCCAATCTGCGACAGCGGGCCGTGGGGTATGTGGACTACAAGTTGGGACTGCTCTTGTTTCTGGGCAGTGCTCTGGGGGTGGAGGTCGGGGCGCAATTTTTAGAGCTCCTCAAATATGCCGGGAAAGTCTCTCTTTTAGGCCACCGGTCAGACTTAATGCAGCTCACCATGACCGCGGTCTATGCCCTAATGCTGGGCTGGATCGGGACGACAGTGTACCGCGAGACCTGGGCTATCCGCCGGTTAAAAACCGGTGTGCCGGCGCCTGCCCCCCCGGCGGTGGCCGTAGGCTCACGATTGCAGACCATCAGTTTGCCACCAATGGTCGCGCTGCCCGTATCCGGGGTGGAGGCCATTTCTCTCTGGTTGATTCTGGGGGTCGGTTTCGTCTCCGGATTGCTGACCGGGTTTCTGGGAGTGAGCGGCGCCTTCATTCGCATGCCCGCCTTAATTTACGTTTTAGGCGTTCCCACGGTGGTCTCTCTGGGGACCAACCTCTTTGAATTGTTGATCTTGGCTCTATATGGAGCCCTAACCCATAGTTTAAAAGGTAATGTAGATCTTATACTGGTAATGATTTTATTAATTACTACTACGGTAGGTAATCAACTAGGGGTGCTGTTGCAAACTAAAATTGTCGGGTGGCGTTCACTCCTGTTGTATACTGCCATTATATTTTCCACTATATTATTTTTGCTGCTTAAACTTATCAGCTAAGCTTTGGTTAACATTAGCTGTTGGCCCTCCGAAGCCATTCGGTTATGATTATACCGTGGTCATAGGCCTTTTTATAACTTCACTGAGTGACCGGACGAATAATTTTTCTTAAGGATATCGGCTACCACTTTTTTCAACAGATCAATATTCTCTCCTTTCTCCAAGCAACTTGCCACCCCGGGCAGGTCCGGGTAATTGATATCGCAGTAAATAAATGTGTAAATGACCATAGGTAAGGCCGGATACTGTAAATGCAGCCATCTGATTAAATCAGGTTTGGTCAAACACGAAGGGATGTCGGGATCCAGGATAAGCAAGTCCGGTGGATCTTCACCACTTAACAATTGGGCTAATTCACCCTCTTCTCCGGCCAGGATTACTTGGTACCCCTCACTCAAAAACTCCCGCCGTAAGAATTGTCGTACATGGCGATTGCGATCGGCTATTAAAATCTTGAATTTTCGGTTCATGGCCAGAACCTGCGCAATTTCTTGTCAAGCAACTACTACAATTGATATGCCAGCCGGAAAGACAACCTGATATTTAGGTAACCAGCTAGATTTTCTGTAAAAATTACACCGGACCAGGCAGTGCTCGGTAACTCTGAGGGAATTTACCCCTGTCAATATTTTTCACAAACTGTAAAAGATAATCAGAGGAGCCGGGGAGATTAGGCAGAGGTCACGAACCCTCGCTTTTTACCAAGCTGCCTATTTTTAAACGATATTTATCAATTTTGGCCTGGAGCGTGGGACGCGATAGACCCAAAAGTTTGGCGGCCTGACTGCGATTGCCACTGGTGAGATCCAGAGCCTCCTGGATAATCAGACTGGCAAAACGGTCGATGAGGGCATCAAAAATATTGGTCTCCGTATCGGTGCTCAGCTCTTGACGAACCCAATTTCGGATAATTCGGAAAGTGTCTTCAACTTGGACAGATTTGACTGCATTTTGGGCTCCAATGGCTTGAGAAATTTCCTCCGCCCGGATGGGGTAGCCGCGACTAAAAATCAGGGCCTTTTGCAGGACATTTGCCAACTCGCGAACATTACCGGGCCAATGGTAGCCCTTGAGCAGGGCTCTGGCCTCAGGGGTCATTCCCGGGTTGTTCACATCCAATTCGTGAGCAAAACGGCTCAGAAAGTAGTCGGTTAATAAGGGGATATCGTCGGCCCGGTCACGCAAGGTAGGCAACCACAGGGTGACCACTTTAAGGCGATAATACAAATCTTCGCGGAAGCGTCCCTCGGCCAGCGCGGTTTCGAGGTCCCGGTTGGTGGCGGCAATGATCCGCACATTCACCGGGATAGTTTCGCGGCCGCCCAGGCGCTCGATGTTCTTCTCCTGCAGCAGTCGCAAGATCTTGGCCTGTATGCTGGCCGGCATGTCGCCGATTTCATCGAGAAAGACAGTACCACCATGGGCCTGCTCAATTTTTCCCACTTTGCGGTTTAGGGCTCCGGTGAAAGCCCCTTTTTCGTATCCAAACAATTCGCTTTCCAGCAGGGTCTCGGGAATAGCAACGCAGTTGATTACCAGAAAAGGCTTTTCCGACCGCAGACTGTGTTGATATATGGCTCTGGCGACCAGTTCTTTGCCGGTTCCCGAATCGCCGCGAATAAGCACCGTGGCATCAGTCGGAGCTACGCGGCCGATAGACTTGTAAACCTCCTGCATGGGTTTGCTTTTGCCAATAATCGCTTCATCCGCCACCTGATCGGGAGGCATGTCTATCAATACCTTGGAGTGCATGAACCGCCCGGCTTCCAGGGCCTTCTCAATTAGAGTAAGAATATCGGGGACTTCAAATGGCTTAAGAACATAATCAAAGGCTCCCAACTTAGTGGTCTCAATGGCGGTCTCCGTAGTGCCGTAAGCGGTCATGATAATCACCGGCAGCTTGGAATCGAGCTGATGAATGGCCTTAAAGGTTTCAATCCCGCTTATTCCCGGCATGCGAATGTCCATGATGACCATATCGGGATGATTTGCCTGGACCATGTTGAGGGCGGTTTCGCCATCGGGAGCCGTCCAAACGGAATGTCCTTCGGCAGTCAACAACTTTTCAAAACTTTGCCGCAATCTTGGGTCGTCGTCAACTATCAGGATGGTTCCCATGCTGAATCTTCCTATATGGCAAGTTAATTGTAAAAGTAGTCCCCTGGCCTTCGCGGGACTCGAGATCTAGCCAACCGCCATGTTTCGCAAGGATGCGGGCGGCAATACTAAGGCCAAGACCTGTTCCCTCTTCTTTGGTACTGAAAAAAGGCTGGAGAATTTTGTCTTGTATTGCCTCCGGAATTCCGGGACCATTATCGCTCACCTGAATTGTCACCACCTGTCCGATTGATTGTAAAAAATTTTCTCCCTCCTGAATGATAATTAACCCTCCATTTCGCATTGCCTCACAGGCGTTGACCAAGAGATTGACCAGCACCTCCTTGAGCTGGTCAGGATCGGCCCAAACTTCCGGGAGGGGGCGGGAGCGCTTAAGCTTTACTTCCACATGATACGATTCAAGTCGATGCCTGAGCAGTTGCAGAGCCATGTCCACCACCACCGAGGGACTGACTTTCTGCATGGTCAATTTGGGCGGGCGGGAAAATTCCAGGAAATTGCCGACTACAGTATCAATATGGCGAATTTCCTCTGAGATCACCTCAAAGTCTTCTTGCTGGCTGGGAGTTAAGTCAAGCGTCCGTCCCAATGAGAACAGGCGCATTTTCACCGAAGTCAGGGGATTGCGGATGCTGTGCGTCACTCCGGCCGCCAATTTGCCCACCATGGCCAGCTTTTCTGATTGTAAGAGATGTTCTTCGCTCCGAGCCAGTTTGGTTTGGGCCTGATCAACATTTTCAATCAAGTCATGAACCCGCCGGCTTAAGGCCTTGACCTCGTCAGGTTCACGAGAGGCACCCGGAACCAGCCCGGTTTCCAGGCTCAATTGTCGGATCGGTTCCAATAGTTGTTTGCTCAATATGTAACTTAATAATAATCCAATAAAAATTACGCTCGGCATAATAATTAACGCCAGGGTTTTGATAAACCGGGCTTGCTCACGGCTTTCCTTCTTGATCTGGGAAATTATTCCGTGATTGACAAATTTATAAGTTTCGCAAAGATCGTAAATTTCTAAAAATTGACGGCGGATTTCCCAATGAAGTTTACTACCCTCGGCGCGCAAACCACGTTTATATAAATTTATTACTTGTTCTCGCCCTGAGTTATAATCCCGATATTTAGAGGCAATCTTTTCGATAATTTTTATCATCACCGGAGTAGTGGCTAAAACCTCAGCGTTAGCTAAGCAGTCCAAAAAGCTCTCATGGTTCTGCCGCAATTTTTGGAGCCACGTAGGATTACCGTCCAGAAAATAGTAAGTTAAGTATCCCTTTTGCCTTAACAAAGCAATTTCTAAACCTTCGGCGGCCTGCAAGGAGGCCATGTTTTTATCTATTAAAGAGGAAAACAGAACATCCGTGGCTCCGGTATGCCAGATGGTTATCAGTCCCCCCAACAAAGCGGTAAAAACCAAAGCCCCCAGCAGAGAAAAAATCCTGACCCGCAAACTGACATATTTCCACATGGTTCTTACCAACGCTCCTTTAGCTTGGCCACTTTAAACATTATAATCGAAAATTTCAACTCACGCAGCCATAGTGGGCTTGCCCCCGGGCATTTAAGTATTTAATTGAAATCTGAAATTTTTTTTGATAATTAAATATCAACCGTGGCTCAAGGCGGAGCTTGCCCGACTGCAAAGGATAAATACACCATAATATTTCTTCTTCAGGGAAGATATCGATGTTTCCCGAAACCAATATATTCGATGAGATCTGTGCCAAAAAGCAGGGGATTGACCGTCTGGTGCTAGAAAAGGTAATCACCTTGGCTGTAGAGCTGGCCCGCGAAGGAAGGGAAGGAAGGAAAATCGGCACCTTATTTACCGTCTATGATTCGGATACCGTGCTGGAACGCTCCAAGTGTCTTATTCTGGACCCCTTGTTCGGACATCCGGACCAAGTAAAAAGGATTGACAATCCCAATATGCGGGAGACCATAAAGGAACTGGCACAACTGGACGGGGCCTTCGTGGTCTCCGATTCAGGGGTGGTCATCTCGGCCTGCCGATATCTGAATGCCTCTGCGACTGGGATTGATTTGCCCCTCGGATTGGGATCTCGCCATATGGCCGCCGCTTCCATCTCTCGTGAGACGCGAGCCATCGCCGTCGTCGTCTCCGAAAGTTCGGTGGTGCGGGTATTTGACGACGGCAAGCTGGTGTCGGAAATAATTCCCGAGCTCTGGGTGTTAAGTCGCTACAGTCTCCATCTGAGCTGGCCCTATCTGGAAAGAACCACCAATCATGTTACCGTGGTGAGCAAAGAAGATTGACCAGGAACACCAGGTAAGGAGATGTGAAGAAAATGGCGTGGAAAACTGTGGATTATGAAAGCCTACGGTAATTCTGCCAGAAAATGATACGCCTTAGAGCGATGATCGGTATTGCCAAGACCGTAAAAGGCCCTTCCTAATCCCGCGCTACCGTGATAGGCTGGGGATTGACCGGCTAGCAATTGATTATTCCGGCCTTTCACGCCGGCAACACCGGTTCAAATCCGGTTGGGGACGCCAAAGTAAATCAAGGGGTTGGGCTCGGCTGCCCGGCCCTTTTCTTTTAGACAGCTTCTCGTTGCCAA
>JAFDGA010000016.1 GCA_019309545.1 Deltaproteobacteria bacterium | reverse complement strand
CACGGGGACCACCCCGATATTTGGGCTAACAGTGGTAAATGGATAACTTGCGACCACAGCCTGCCCTGCAGTAAGGGCATTGAAGATAGTGGACTTGCCGACATTGGGCAGCCCGACAATGCCGCAGCTAAACCCCAAGATTTATTCTCCCTATTTTTTTAATTATTAGAAGCATTTAAAGGGTTAATTTGAGGGAAGGGCCGAGCCAGATACCCGGAATTTTAGTGCCGCAGAAGGCGCAGGCCCCGTCTTTCATCTTGACCTCGCCGATCATATAGCCCCGGCGAGGGATGATCAGTTTGCCGCAGTTATGGCAGTAGGTATTCTCCGCCGGGTTTTCCCGGACGTTGCCGATATAGACGTATTTCAGACCCGCTTCCAGGGCCGTTTGCCGGGCCCGTTCCAAGGTGGCCACCGGCGTCGGGAAATGGTTGCGCATCTTATATAAAGGATAAAAGCGGGAAAAATGCAGGGGGGTGAGCGGCCCCAGTTCGTCCCGAATCCAGATGCACATCTTTTTTAAATCCTTGGGGTCATCATTAAACTGGGGAATGATCAGATTGACTAGCTCCAGATGAACCTGACGGCGGCGCAAAGTCTTTAAGCTAGCCAACACCGGGGCCAAACTGCCGCCCACTAAATTGCGGTAAAAGTCATCGGTGAAGGCCTTGAGGTCGATGCAGGCCGCATCCAGGTACTCGCAGAGGGCTTCCAGGGGCTTGGGGTTGATGTAGCCCGCCGAATGGCAGACATTGAGAATACCGACCTGGCGGGCCAGGCGTCCCACCTCCAGCATGTATTCATAAAAAATGATCGGCTCCACATAGGTATGGGCAATGGAGGGGCAGTTGGTCTCTTGCGCCGCCTTAACGATTGCCTCGGGGGGGAAGTCGAAATTATAAGTATCCTCCGGACGTACTTGAGAGATTTCCCAATTCTGGCAGAACTTGCAATGCAGGTTGCAGCCCGCGGTAGCAATGGAGTAGGAGGCGCTGCCAGGCAGGATGTGAAACAGAGGTTTTTTCTCGATAGGGTCGATATGCACGGCGCAGGGGTTTCCATAGGCCAAGGTATAGTACCGGCCGCCCCGATTCTCCCGCACCCCGCATTCGCCCCGTTCGCCGTCCAGCACTTCGCAATTATGGGGGCAAAGCTCGCAGCGCACCATGCCATCCGGCAAGGGGGTGAAATAGGAGGCTGGCCGGGGGCGGATAAACCCATAACGGACCTGCTGACCAATTGCCGGTACGGACAGCACCGGAAGCGCCAGGGCCACCAGGCCCAGAGCCCCGGCCCTGATAAATTGGCGGCGGCTGCAGTTCCAGGTACTCCACTCGCTAGGCCATTTTTCCATGCTTAATTCCAGATTTCGAGTTAAAAGGGGCAAACCCGGTGAAGAAATTGGCATTAAAAAAATTGTAACATTTATCTTCTGGCTTTACCATAATTTTCCACCCCTTAAGGGTTCCCCCAGGGGAAGCTCCATCGAAATTATAGTGATCGCTTGATTATGTTATGGGAGGTTCGTAGAGGGTGATAGCGGTAATGGAAGGATGACCACCAACCTACCAGCGGAGCAAGCCAGACCGGAGAGGAGATTAGGCCGTTCATAGCCCTGACCAGGTCTCAAAGGATAAGATTTAGAAAGATTAACACAAGACTTGAGGGAGGGCACCGATTTCAGGTGCCATTAATGCGGTTGCGCAGCACCCCAGAGGTTTTAAAGACCACGACGTTGCGGGCGCGCAACATCAGGTCCTGTCTGGTCTGG
Source organism: Deltaproteobacteria bacterium (assembly GCA_019309545.1). NCBI lineage: Bacteria > Pseudomonadati > Myxococcota > Myxococcia > Deltaproteobacteria bacterium. The sequence goes on along the minus strand of JAFDGA010000016.1, from coordinate 43,027 downwards.
GGGTTACGTCCCCGGCGGGCGTTCTTGCGCCGCACCGAGAACTTACCGAAGCCACTGATCAGCAGGTCCTCTTCCCGGGCCAGGGTCTCTTTCATGATCTCCAGCACCCGCTCTACCGCGGCCCGGGCTTCCTGTTTACTGAGCCCTATCTGGTTGTGGACATTATTGATAATCTTCTCCTTGGTCAAGGCCATGCTCATTCCTCCTCTGTTAGGCTCAGCCGGTCAGCGGCTTGGATTACAGTGGCGTATCTCGCAAGTTATTATTGTTAAAATAAAAATTCCTGTCAAGCTTTTTATCCGTTTTGAGTTAAGATAAATTTTCTTTTATTTAAGCAGGTTCCGGGCCCCTGGAGGGCGATACCCCTGTTCCACCCCGAAGCGGGTGAGTTTCTCCACCTCCGCCGCAGGCAGAGGTTGCACCTTGCCTAACTGACGGGCAGTAACCATGATTAAAGCAGCATGTTCCAGCTTTTCCATCCGATTATAGGCCTCCATCAGGCTGCGGCCCACAGTCAGGCCGCCATGATGAGCCAGCACCATGGCATCATAGCTGCGAATCAGTTCCTCAATGGATTGGGAGACCGCCATAGTCCCGGGAGTGGCATAGGCCGCGGTGGGAATGGCCCCTAAGGTAATGATTACCTCGGGGAGCACTCCCACATCTAGGGAAACCCCAGCAATGGAACAGGCCGTGGCCAGGGGCGGGTGAGCATGGACGACCGCGGCGATATCCGGCCGCAGGCGGTAGGCAGTCAGATGCATCTGAATTTCCGAAGTGGGTTGGCCCTTTCCCTGTATAACCTTGCCAGTCCGATCAATGGTCAATATCTCGCCCGCCTGGATAAAGCCTTTGTTGCGGCCGCTGGCTGTAATAAGCAACCGATCGTCTGAAAGCCGCGCACTGATGTTGCCATCGGTGGCCGCCACCAAATTCTTGCGGTGCATGAGATGGCAGATGCGCACCATTTCCTGTTTTAATTGTGTCTCACGTTCTAGCAATTCGCTCCCCTACCCTTCTCTCTTGACCCTCAGGTCAAAGCATTTTTTGAACCAGGTCCAGCGCCTCCTGGCGGGTATGAATCCGACCCTCCAAACAGGCCTCTTCCACGGCCTCGAGCAGTAGGCGGAATTGTGGTCCCGGGGTCAGATGAAATTTTCGGATCAGGTCATTCCCGTTAATCAATCGGGGCCGATGTTCCAGCGGCTCCAGGCGTTCTTTCAGAAACTGGTAGGCCGAGATGCAAAAGTCGGCCAGGAAAGATTCGGCATCCGGCGGTTTGAGCGGTCCCTGACCGGCCAGACTGTCGGCCATGGCCAGGGCAAAGAGGCCAGGCAGATCGGGCCGGGCCGCCTTCACCAACCGCCCCAAGGCCCGCCAGGTCAACCCTCCTTCTCGAAATATCGGCAATAGGAGAAAAGGCCGCATGTGCAGTTCGATGAGCCGCACCACGGTACGCAATTCCTCCTGACTGAAGCGCAACCTGAGGGCGATCTGGGTAAATATTTCGGCCCCTACCCGTTCATGGTGATAAAAAGTAAAGCGTTCCGGATTGTCCCGGCGTTCCCGGGTCTGAGGTTTGCCCAGATCATGGAACAGCGCGGCCAACTTGAGCAGCACTGCCTTCTTATCCTGGCTGGCGTAGTCAGTAATTACCTGTGCCAGGTCAGGAAACCAATTTTGGGGATCCAGGAGCACCTGTTCCATAAAATCTACCGTCAGCATCGAGTGCTGGAAGACATCCAGGTGATGGTAGCCGTTTTGCTCTACCCCTTTCATGTCCTCCAGTTCTGGGAAAATCTGGGATAGCAACCCGGCCTGATTCATCCCTTCCAGAGTAGGAAAGGCCCGCTTTACAGCCAATAGCTGAAAGAGCTCCTGGTGGATGCGTTCTCCGGCCACCCGGCGAAATTCTTCCCGGTAACGGCGTATCGCCGCCCAGGTCTCAGGAGTCAGAGCTAAGCCATGGGTAGCAGCAAAACGAAACGCCCGCAACATTCGCAGCGGGTCATCGTGGAAGTTTTCTGCCGCCAAAATCTGCAAGCGCCCGACTCTTAGATCCTCCCTTCCGCCCCAGGGGTCCAGCCACTCCAGCTGGCCTTCACGCATCAGAGGAATTAACGCAATGGCCATGGCATTGATGGTAAAATCCCGTTTATGCAGGTCGGCCACCAGGTCCGGGGCCCGGAATTCGGCAAAATCAAGGTCCTGGCTCTGATAGACTACCCGGGCGGTGCGTTCCTTGGAGTCGAGCCTGACAAAAGTGCCCCCCAGCCTATCAGCCAGAGCCGCGGCCAGTTCCAGAACCTGGCGATTGACCGCCAGGTCCAGATCCGGGGCCTCCCGGCCTCGGGCCAGCTCCCGCACCGTGCCCCCGACCAGGTAAACTTCCAGTTGCCAGGCTTCGGCTAGGTGGGCCAGAACTTGCAAACCGGTATGCTGTTGTAATTTTCTAATAACCCGATGAACTTCCGCCGGTGGCGGCAATTGTGCTTGCATGTTGATATAATGCCCTCGCTGGATGCAAATGTCACCAGAAATCAACATTTAGTATAAATCATTTACCTGGACTCGGCAAAATCGAAGCTTTAGGGTATAATTGGAGTGAGACTCGAGCCCAACCATAGACAGCCTTGCTGTCCATTAACTTGGCAACCTAGCAAAACAAGTTTTATGGCCGAAAAACCACCCCGGACCATCTTTGTCTGTCAGAGCTGCGGTTATAAGGCCCCGAAATGGCTGGGCAAATGCCCTGACTGCGGGGCCTGGAATTCCCTGGTCGAAGAATTACTGATTCCTGCCGCCGGCGCAGGAGATTTATCATCGTTGGGACCCGAGAGCAGCCCGGTGCCGCTGGTCAGCCTGACCAGTACTGCCGAAGACCGCCAACTCTGTGGGGTGGCAGAGTTTGATCGGGCTTTAGGGGGCGGCGTAGTACCCGGCTCGGTGACACTCCTGGGCGGCGATCCCGGCATTGGCAAATCCACCCTGATGCTCCAGGTGCTGGATAGCCTTTGTGGTTCTCAAGGTCGGGGTTTATACGTCTCCGGGGAGGAATCCAGCGCTCAACTCAAGCTCCGGGCCGATCGGCTGGGGATCACTGCGCCCGGACTGCTGGTCGCCACCGAGACCTGCCTGGAGAATATTTATAAGATGGTAGAGGCAGTCAACCCGGATTATCTGGTCTTGGACTCCATTCAAACCCTTTACACTGCCACCCTGCCCGCGGCCCCTGGCTCCATCAGCCAGGTTCGGGAGACTGCTTTCCGCTTGGTACAACTGGCCAAAAGCAGTGGCCGCCCGATCTTCCTGATCGGCCATGTTACCAAGGAAGGGGCCATTGCCGGGCCTAAACTGCTGGAGCATATGGTGGATACAGTGCTCTACTTTGAAGGGGACCGGGGCCATGCCTTTCGCCTTTTGCGCACCGTTAAAAATCGCTTCGGACCTACTCAAGAATTGGGGGTTTTTGAGATGCGGGAATCCGGGCTGTCGGAAGTGACCAACCCTTCTGAACTTTTTCTCTCGGAGCGCTCCCTGGAAACCCCAGGTTCGGTGGTGGTGCCCTGCGTAGAAGGTTCCCGGCCCATCCTTGTAGAACTGCAGGCCCTGGTCACCCCCTCCAGCCTGGCCCTGCCCCGCCGTCAGGCCATGGGCGTGGATCCGGGCCGGGTGTCGCTACTGGTGGCGGTTCTGGAAAAGCGGGTGGGACTGGCCTTGGGCGGCCAGGATCTATTTGTCAATGCCGCCGGCGGGGTACGGCTGACTGAGCCAGCTGTAGATCTGGGCATCATCGCCGCTCTGGCCTCTTCTTTTCTGGACCGGCCGCTACCGGCTGATACCCTGGTCTTTGGAGAAGTCGGGCTGACCGGCGAGGTGCGGACCGTCGGCCAGGCCGAGCTGCGCCTTAAGGAAGGCAATAAATTAGGGTTTCGCCGCGTCGTGTTGGCCCGGGGGCACCAAGCCCGGCTGCCTGCCTTACCTGGTCTGCAATTGCTGGAAGTCGCCGATGTCGCCCAAGCCTTGCGGACCCTGTTTCCCTCTACCCCACGCCCTCAAGCCGGGTAAAGCAGATATTGCTGTCGCAGATTTAGATATTCTTGTAACTCTGCCTGCCAGCTGCTTTCCAGGTCGGAGACCGCCCTGCCCTCCTCCAGCCCCTCCCGGATCGCCGGATCGCCGGTCAGTAGATCAAAAGGCCGACGGTCATACTCATACTCGTAGGGCGGCGGGCGCCAGGCAAACTGTTCCGGATACAATTCCCGGATTGCTGCAAGCAGGGTCAGGGTAGTATAATATGGCTTAAAGCTCTGCCGATCGGTGACATGGAGCTGAAAACCGTGGCAGACTGCTCCGGCCCACTTGTGGAAAGTAGGCTGAAAACAGGCGGCTCTAAGCACCACCCCGGGCAGGGGCGATCCTGCCAGCCGGGCGGAGACCTCTGTCGGGTCAATAAAGGGAGCCCCGAATAGCTCAAAAGGCCGAGTGGTGCCGCGGCCTTCAGAGAGATTGGTGCCCTCCAGCAGCACTTGGCCGGGGTAAACCAGGGCCGTATCCAAGCTAGGCAGATTGGGGGAAGGAAGTACCCAGGGCAGGCCGGTAGCATCAAAATACTGGGCCCGGCTCCAGCCCTGGGTCGGGATAATAGTCAGGTCACAACCAAGCTGCTGAGTCTGGTTATAATAACCGGCCAGTTCTCCCAGGGTCAGCCCATGGCGCATGGGCAGCGGATAAGGCCCGACCAATGACGCCATTTCCGGTTTAAGTAGATTGCCTTCGACCTGATGGCCGCCGATCGGGTTGGGACGGTCCAGGATGATTACTTGCTTGCCTTGTTGGGCGGCTGCCTGCATGGCATAGACCATGGTGGTGGCAAAGGTATACACCCGGGTGCCAACGTCGGGGAGATCGATGAGCAGGACATCGATCAACTCCAGCATCCCCGGAGCCGGGGCCAGCCGCTCGCCGTAAAGGCTGAAAACCGGAAGGCCCTGCCGAGGCTCGATAAAATCCGCCGAGGCTACCATGTTATCCTGCTTTTCACCCCCAAAGCCATGTTGGGGGCCAAACAGGGCGGTGAGTTGGCCAGGAAATCGCTCGGCAATCAGATCGGAGGCGGGTTGATAGACAGGGCCGACGGTGGCCTGGTTGCCCAGCAACCCCAAGCGACTTTGGGCCAGCCAGGCCGGGGGTTGGTCTAGCAACACCTCCAGGCCGGTTTTAACGCGCATTGCTCAGTAGAGTGATCCAACCAGAGCTATCCAATTAGAACTCCATCTGCTCTTTTTTCACCACCGGGCGTACCATTAACACCACATCGTGGGTCATGCCATCTTTGCGGATAAAATAGTCATCCAGAGTGCACTTGATCTCAAAATCCTTGGCCCGGAAGGCCTTTACCACCTTTTTATGGTCGGTAATGATCTCCGCTTTAAGGAGATGTAGATTTAATTTCCCGGCCAGGTTAATCAATTCATCCAGCATCAACGACCCCAGACCCAGATTTCGATAAGGCCGCGACACAAAGATGCGAATTTCGCCGATGTGTTTGGCGGCGTGTTTGCCCCGATGCAGGGTAGCATCGGCAACCAGCTGATCCCCTTCCAAATTTACGGCCACCAAGGGCAGGACCTTCCGATAATTGATGTGATCTATCCAATAATTGATCAGCTTCAGGTCCTTAACATCCTGTTTCAAAAAGCGGGTGTCCTCCTCCGGCGCTTCCTGAAACAGCCGGATAAGATTTTCTCGATCCTGCTGGTTCAAAAACCTTAGCATCACCCGTTGCCCGTTTTGCAGGGTGACAAACTTCCGGTAAGTGTTGTAATTGATCATCCTGGCCTCTTCAAGAAAGGAATTTTGCTATTTCCTAATCATAGCCCATCGTCAGGCATTGTCAAGGCATGAAGGGCTGGGCAGACCTGAGGATCAATTCAAACAGTCATCAGCAGATTTTACCTTTGCCTTGGCCCCGTAAAAATACATTATCAGCCGTTCCCAAAAGCTTTGGCATTAACAGCAATTCTGAGTGGTTGGGCGCAATCAACGCTACTTTTGAGCGTTAGATGTGGTCACTTTTTCAGTCGATATAGGGCTATGGGGCTTGGTGAGCAGTCTGGTGACTATGAAGCCAACCACAAAACCTATTACCATGGTCGTAATTGTAAGAATTATTTGGGACATAGTGATTTCCCAAAGTAGCACTTTTAGTGTTACTACCTGGGTATTCTGAAACAAAATTATCAAGCCCAACAATATCGCAACTAAAATGGCAATGGTTTTGTATTTCATAGTATCACCTCTGTTTAGTTATTATTTATAATCTCAGCTTAGTCACCATAACAATGAAGTAAATAAGCATCCAGACAACTTAAGAATAGGTTATTAGTTAACAGAAAAAATCATAGCGTTAACTTTGAGATCTTGACGGCATTGGTAAACAGAGTGGAATTGGGAATAAGGATTATATTATTTTCGAATTGGAGAGTAGTATAACGGAAATCGATCTGCATAACCTTACCCTCAAAGCCCGCTATAGCAATATCGGCAACCCGCTTGAAAGGACGGTAGATAAGAATCAGCGCTCCAAAAATCAACAAAATAATTTTACTCAGAGATTCAGTCAACCCTGAAACCTCCTTATTGACCTCAGACTTGGCCCCTAGGTGCTGGATAACCCTTGAGGCCAAATCTCCCATTTTTTACCCCCCAGACCGTTTATGGACCTGTAACCTTGACGCCATTGGTCCAGTGGCGTTTTCAAGTGTTGAAAAGTTTACCCCAATCCTCTAACGAGTTAAAGGATTTTAAGAAAAATTATTTCTTAAACCAACGGCGGCGATTTTTGTGATCAGCAGAATCTGTTGAATTCTCAATTAGATATAACTGCTAAGGCCATTTATTACTTGGGTCCGAAAAAAATCAGATATACCGGGATAGATAAATGGCCAGCACCAGGATCACCAGCAGGGTAGCCCAGATAATAATGGCCCAGCGAGTGGTCCGCTGGGCGATCCCCACCTCCCACCAGGATAGCGGACGGATCCCCTGAGCCAAAAAGGTTACTACCCCGGCCAGGTTAACACAGATGATGTTGGTCAAGAGCAACAGCATCGCCCCTAGGGCTAATTGAAAATGTCCGGAGCCGATCAACAGCCCCAGAGTCACCACCGGCGGCAGTAGAGCCACCGCCACCATTACCCCGATCAGGATAGTCGGAACCCCGGTGGTAAAGGCCAGTGCGCCGGCGCTGCCAGAGGCTAACGCCAGGGCCATATCTCCCAAACCGATATAAGTCCGGGAAGCAATTTCGGGAATATTCGGGTTAACCTGTAATATCAGTCCGAGCAGCATCGACAGCAACAGTGGGGTGAGCAAGCCGATTACATTTGCCTTGATAGAGGTCTGGGCCAGATTAGTGTCTCCCAGAGTGGTAGCCAGGGATAAGGAGACGTTGGGACCAAGTAAGGGAGCGATCACCATTGCGCCGATGACTACCGCCACATTGTTGTTCAGAATACCGATGGCCGCGACGATGGCCGATAAGGTTACCATCACCAGGTATACCCTGGTTAGTTTTACGCTATGGCTGATCTGGACATACAATTCCTCCCGGCTGACCCGCCCGGTTCGGTTCTGGCCCGGGGTGACGGACTCTTTTTTAGCTATAAATTCTTCAGTGGTTTCAATCCTTGGAATGGCAGCCGTTACCGGGAGGAGTACGATCCGGAAGCCATCCAACATGCCATAATACTTTTCCAACCGGTCAATTAAGGCTTCGGTATCTTCAACTTGCGCCAGAATTTTAAAATATGCCTGATTGGCGGAGATGGTATCATGCCAGACATCGATTACACTATACTCGGCGAGTAACTCCTCGGCTTCTTCCAGGTGCTCAGCAGGTAACACCATTTCTATCAGACGCAGGGGCATTGCAGTAACTCGAAATTTATTCTTTCTTAATATTCAAAGGACAATGACTTTCTAAGCCGCTAATTGCCCCCTTCATCTTCTTATAGCTCAAACAACCCAAGAGAACCAAGATTATGCTGATCGGGATAAAAATCCAGCCCAACCATTCCAGCCAGACGGAATTAAAAAACTGAATGAACGTCACCCCCGCAGCGAATAGGGTCAGCGCCGTCCGCAGGAAGGAAAGGAAAGTCCGCTCATTGGCCAGCACTGTGCGTTCCACTGCCAGGCAATCACGGACCGGTATTTCTTTTTCCACCTGTTTAAGCTCTCCTTGACTCGGCATTTTATCTCCAACTGCTAAATAATGTGGTCAGCAGCTTGGCATTAAATTCACTAGCTTCGAAAGCATGGTTTGGGCAGAACAAGCCGACACATTCTCCAACTATGCCACATCAAGCCTAGTTTAACTTGACAACCTGATATTGGCAATGGTATTTACCGCGGCAGAGTCTCAAAATCAATTGTCAGGAGAATTTTATCCAAGGAGGAGGTTGATATTTAGACTTGCCCTCTATTTCTAAATGGCTTCGGGGGGCTACTGGGCGAACTCTCGGGTTGGGTCTCCTGACCTTTTTTTTGATCGCGCCCCTGAGCTTTCTGCCCTGGGGACAGTTTTTAGAAAATTTGATCCTGGACTTCTGTTACCAGTGGCGTTCCCCTTTACCTCCACCCTCGAACCTTCTCGTTGTTGGCATTGATGAGGCCTCCTTCCAGGAGTTAGGGCAGTCCTGGCCTTGGCCTCGGCGCCTCCATGCCACGCTGATTCAACGGCTAAACGCGGCCGGGGCTGGCCTGATCGTCTTTGATATCCTCTTTGCTGACCCCACCACTCCAGAAGATGACCAATTGCTAGCTGCGGCCATCCGCCAGGCCGGCAATGTAGTCCTGGGAGAAACCATCGAGGTCACCCGCGACCCCCGTTTTAATCGCCGGATTATGGTACAGCCTCTGGAGCCTTTTCGCCGGGCCGCCACCGGAGTGGGATTGGAGATGATTACTCCAGACCCTGACGGAGTGGTACGCCATTTTCAGCTCCGGATAGGAAACCGGAAAACTTTGTCAGCGGTGGCAACTCAATCTTATCAACCCCAACGGTCCCTGTCCCCGGAGCTTACCGGGCTGATTAATTATGTCGGCCCTCCCCGTAGCCTTGATACAGTGTCTTTTTATCAGGTGTTGGACCCCGATCATCCCTTGCCCGCGGAGCGAATCCGGGGCCGCATCGTCTTGGTCGGCCGGATGCTGGAGGCCTCGGTCACCCCGCAGGCTCAGGCCGATGCCTTTTATACACCTTATTTTTCACTTACCGGCCAACTGATGTCCGGAGTGGAAATCCATGGACAGATCATCCATACCCTCCTGAGCGGCCAGTGGGGGCGGGAGTTGTCGGCCTCCGGCCGGGTATGGTTCTATCTGGTAATTTTGTTAATTTCCGCCTATCTGTTGGCGCGATTCCCTCCGCTGGCCGGATTAGGGGTCTTAATCGCGCTCTGCGCTTTGATCCTGGGCGGTTCAATCTATCTATTTTTATACCAGACCTACTTTGTTCCACCCCTGCTCTTAACTTTCGGGGCAGCGATTATTTATACCGCTAATGCCCTGTGCCATTATCTGGTGGTAGCTAAAGAAAAACGCTGGTTGCGACAAGCATTTTCCCGTTATTTATCTGATTCCCTTATAGAAGTGATCAGCTCTCACCCCGACCGCTTGCGTTTAGGCGGAGAGGAGGTTGAGGTTACAGTATTGTTCTCTGACCTGGCCGGATTCACCAGCATCTCGGAAGGAATGCCCCCCAGTGCCTTGATTGAGTTATTAAACGAACACTTTTCCACCATGACCGAGATCATTTTAACTCATCATGGGACCCTGGATAAATATATTGGTGATGCTATTATGGCCCTCTGGGGCGCACCCCTACCGATCCCCAACCACGCCAGCCTTGCCTGTGAGGCAGCTTTGGAAATGCACCGGGCGATGCAAAAGCTTCAGGAGGTCTGGGAATCCCGCGGCCTGCCCCGGTTGAGTTGCCGGATGGGACTGCACTCTGGACTGGTGATTGCAGGTAATGTCGGTTCCCGGAGACGTTTCAACTATACAGTTATGGGGGACACCGTTAATTTGGCTTCCAGACTGGAAGGGGTAAATAAGGTATATGGAACTGAAATTCTGTTGAGCGAAGCCACATATCGGCAGGTAGCCCACCGCTTCCTGATCCGGGAAGTGGATCTGATCCTGGTCAAAGGTCGAAGCCACCCCACGGCCATCTACGAACTACTGGATTACCGCGCTGAGGAGGAACCGGAGTGGCTGTTGATTTTTGCTTCCGGCCGGGCTGCCTATCGCCATGGCCAGTGGGCTTTGGCGCAAAAGTGCTTTCAGGAAGTGCTCCGCCTCAAACCAACAGATTCGCCCACCATGGTTTATTTAGAGCGCTGCCAGCAATATCAGCACCTGCCCCCGCCCCCGGACTGGCAGGGAGTTTTTGTTCTGGACAGTAAATAAAAGACCTCTGTCCTCCTACCCTCCCCATCTTTTTCAGGACAAATTTTACATCTTTCCTTAAAAATCTTCTTTTGCCGGGACAGACCTATATTCCGCCTCTGAATTAGGACCCGCCGACTGATCGCCCTAAAGTAACATGATAAGTTAGGAAAAATGAATCTAGAAATTAATCAAGACGGCTTAAGCCTGCCGGATCTTAGTCAGTTTCCAGGATTGGTGACAATTGCCACTCGGTCGGACAAAAGTCCAGGATTCGTCGAATTTCACCGGTTCCGAGTCACTGCCGGCAATCACTTGGGAAGTTTTGGTATCTACAACATAGTCTAACAGATTGGCCAGGAACCTGATAGTGACATATTCCAGCTCATGCTCCTGCCAGACCTTTTGAATTTCCACTTGGTGCAGGGTGATATTTTCCAGGCGATTAATCTGGCCTCTGGCCTTCATGATCTCCAGATCATGATTTAGAACCATGAACAGATATTCGTCAATCAGAGGTTGCATCGAAGATAAATCTTGCTGCATCCAGGCCCCCTGCACCTTAAAGAAAATATCTTGGGCCATCCCTTTGACAGCCTCCGGGTCTAACTGGTCCTCCTGATCCTGACTCGCCGCCGGGGCGGCCTCGGTTTCGTTCTCCTCTTGTTCGGCCGCGTTGTCGGCCGATCCACAAGACGTCGGATCAGGAACTAGAGCCTGGCCGTCTGTTGCCTCATTTTGCAAACCTTTCTGCCATCTTCGTATAAGCAGCCGATATCCCATGTAGAGCAACCCGCCGATCAGAGAGATATCCAAAAATCCGATGGATGATCCGTCTTCAAGCACTGCGCTGCTGGCATGGCTAAAGCCGCCAAACAGCAAGGAACCCAAAAATCCTCCTAACAGACCTCCGGCCAGGCCTCGCCCCAAACTGCCAGAGGCTGGACCGGCTCCTTTCGACTCGCCTTGAACCCTGTTAGTTTGATAAGATGATTGCTTCGTTTGGGATCTCTTTGTAGAGGCGGAACTTATGGTAGAACGTGGGGGTGAATAACTACGGGAACCCCGGAAGTTCCTAGAACGGCCTCTGCCAGATTGGGCCTGGCCCAGATCAATGCTTAACATAGAGAACCACAGCAGTCCCACAGCAAACCGGCTAAGACCAATAGAGTTTTGTTTTTATTCATGCCCTTCTTTTAATGTTATAGTCAGATATATGGGTTTATTCTCTAAAACCCTTATCGGAATCTGACCCCAATTCTTTAAGCAAAATTCTTGATTGGTCGGCAAAATCGTCAGACTGCTTTCAAGATCACCCTTTTGAACCGTCGCTTGCCGACCTGCACCAGGTAAGTCTGTCCGATCGGTAATTCCACATTGTCATCGGTGATTTTTTCGCCGTTCACCTGGACCCCTCCCTGGAGCACCAGGCGGCGGCCTTCAGAAGTGCTGCTGGCCAGACCGGCCTGTTGAAGCAACCGGGGCAGCCAAAGAGTCGGCTCAGCTAAAGGCATGGTAATCTCTTCAATCTTTTCGGGGAGCTTTTTTTCGCGGAAAATGGCGGCAAATTCCTTGGCGGCGTGATCGGCCGCGGCCTGTCCGTGAAAACGGGCGACGATTTCTTTGGCCAGCTCTTCTTTGGCCTGGCGGGGGTGCAGATTGCCCTTCTCCAGAGCCTGCCGCATGGCGTCCAGTTCTAATTGGGAGCGATCGCTCAAAAGTTCATAATAACGCAGCATCAGGGTATCGGAGATGGACATCAGTTTGCCGAATATCTCCTGCGGTGGCTCGTCAATACCCACGTAATTATGGAGCGATTTGCTCATTTTGTTGACCCCGTCCAGACCCTCCAACAGCGGCAGGGTAATAATCACCTGCGGTTCCTGACCATATTCCCGCTGCAACTCACGGCCCACCAAAAGATTAAACTTCTGATCGGTGCCGCCTAATTCCACATCCGCCTGCAGGGCCACAGAATCGTAACCCTGGATCAGAGGATAGAGAAATTCGTGAATGCCGATGGGAATATGATTAATAAAGCGCTGGTGAAAATCATCCCGCTCCAGCATCCGGGCGACGGTGTGTTTGCCGGCCAGGAAGATCAACTCCTGGGCCGACATATGCTGCATCCAGCGGCTGTTAAAGTCGATAGTGGTCTTTTCCGGGTCCAGGATTTTAAAAATCTGGCGCTCATAGGTCAAAGCGTTTTCCCTGACCTCGACTTCAGTGAGGGGAGGACGGGTCTCGCTCTTGCCGGAGGGATCGCCGATCATGCCGGTAAAATCGCCGATGAGGAAGATCACCCGATGTCCCAAGTCTTGAAAATGTTTGAGCTTTTGAATCAGCACCGTGTGTCCCAGATGTAAATCGGGGGCGGTCGGATCAAACCCGGCCTTGACCCGCAAAGGTTGTCCACTGGTTAAGGATCGGGCTAACTTGCTTTCCAGCTCCTCTTCCCGCAAGATCTCCTGAGTTCCCCGCCGGATCAGGGCCAGTTGTTCTGCCACTGTCATCTGAGTCGTGCACTCCTTATGGTTACAATTTAGTAAAAGCGATAGCATATCAATTTCAGGTTTAGCCCTGAAGTCGTAATTTGCCCTTTCCATGTGCGGTTACTTCCCCGACCCAGGCCGCCGCCGTTACCCCCGCCTGTTTTAAGCGCTCTAGGAGAATATCAGCCTGATCGGGGGCCACGGCAATCATTAGGCCGCCGTTGGTCTGGGCGTCACTTAAGATGTCCACCAGCAGGGGGTCGATCCCTGGGGCGATCTCTAGGCACGATTCACAGAAACGGCGATTGGCATGGCTGCCGGCAGGTACCAGCCCGAGTGCGGCATATTCCAGGGCCGGGGCCAGAATCGGCACCTGGGCGGCATAAAACGTCAGCTCCACCCGGCTAGCCACTGCCATCTCCAGGCCATGCCCGAGCAAGCCGAAGCCGGTGATATCGGTGAGGGCGTGGACCGCCAGGCCCTCCAGACATTCCGCCGCCGTTTTGTTGAGGGCCAACATGACCTCAATCATGGCGGCTTCCGCCTCCGGAGAGGCCAGCCGCCCCTTCAGAGCAGTGGAGATGATGCCGGTACCCAACGGTTTGGTCAGGATTAATTGATCCCCGGGGCGTGCTCCGGCGTTAGTCAACACCCGGTCCGGATGCACCACCCCGGTGGCCGCCAAGCCATATTTGAGTTCCGGGTCTTCGACACTGTGGCCGCCGAGCAGCAGCGCTCCGGCCTCATGGATTTTATCCAGCCCCCCGGCCAGGATGGCCTGAAGGTCCCCGGGGGGCACTGTCTGCCGCGGGTAACAGACAATGTTCAGGGCGGTGATCGGCCGCCCTCCCATGGCATAAATATCGCTCAGGGCATTGGCCGCCGCAATCTGGCCAAAAGTATAAGGATCATTGACGATCGGCGTAAAAAAATCCACCGTCTGGATCAGGGCGAGCTCCGGCGTCAACCGGAGGACGCCGGCATCATCGGCCCATTCCAGACCTACCAACAGATCCGGATGGGCCTGCAGGGGCAAGCTTTTCAAGATTTCCTCCAATTCCCCGGGAGGAACCTTGGCAGCTCAGCCCGCCGCCCGCACCTGTTCTAGCAGAGGCCGTTTGCCTTTATCAGTCATCATTGCCTTTTTATTACAACGGACAAAATAAATCACTTGGGGCCAGGGGCCGCCCCGCCCTCTCTTTGAAATAATCTTCCCAACGATCCACAATAAAAGCTATGGCCGTTACTAAAATCCTAGCCAGCGTACTTCCCGGTCTTTGCGGGGCGGCACTGGGGGCGATTTGGCCGGATAGCCGATCGGAGTGATGGCCAGCAATTGGCGATCTTCTTTTCCCAAAAAAGACAGCAACTCATTCTCGACATACAGCACCCCGGTCATCCAGCAGGTCCCCAGACCCTCGGCCTCGGCCGCCAACAGCAGATTCTGCATCAGGGCCGCGCCACTCTGGATGATGGCCATACGATGCATGGGGTCTTCTTCCCGCCACACGGTGACCGCAATCACCACCGGCGCCCCGCCCAGATTCTTAAAAAACTGGGCCGTGAATTTTTGCTGCTTTTCGGTAAACAGCTTTTTGAGCAAGGGCATAACATGATCAATCGACTTGGCGCACAGCAACACAAACTGATCCCGAATAGCGCCAGCCATTACCGTTATTTCCCACGGCTGTAAATTAGTTCCCGAAGGGGCCCATAACCCCGCTTCAATCACCCGGTCCAAGACTTCCCGGGGAATAGCGTCCGGCTTATAGAGCCGATGGCTGCGGCGATTTTTAATGGCCTCGTATAGTTCCATTTTTTCCCCTCCTCAGAGGTGCTTAGGCTTTTGGGGCGATTATCCCACTCCAGGCAAGATTCTTGATGACCCGGTAATTTTACTCCTGAATCCTTAATCAGAAAGTTGTCCAAGATTTTAGCAATTGAATATAACATTATGTGATTCGGAAATCTTTAAAAATCAGCGCCTCCAGATCCGCTTGACCGGTTGACATTCCATAATCAATGTTTATTTTAACAAGGACTTTACCGAACTGCATCGGCTTAGAGCTTGGAGTAAAAAACTTTTCAGATCTGAACTTTTAAATATGGAGGAAGAATAATGGCCTACGAGGGACATGGTGAACCTTTTGAGAAGCTGACCCCCAAGACCAGAGACCTGCGTCGGGCGATCTTATCGCTGATGGAAGAACTGGAAGCGGTAGAGTTGTACCAGGAACGGGTTGACGCTACCGAGGATGAGGCGCTGCGGAAAATTCTGGCTCATAATCGGGATGAGGAAAAGGAACATGCGGCCATGATCCTGGAATGGATCCGTCGTCATGACGACCGGTTTGCCCATGAACTAAAAACCTATCTGTTTACGGAAAAAGACATTACCGAGATCGAAGAAGATTAGTCATAACCCACCATAATCTTAACTAATGGAGGCCAAATTGGAACCCAAGAAAACCATGGTATGCATGTGCGAAAACTGCGGGAGTGAAGGCGAGATGACCATTAAATGCGAGGAAGTCGTGCCCCCGGAAGCGCCGCCGACCTCAGAACCCCAGCCGCAAAAGGTTAAGCGGACCGTAGTTTGTAGCAAGTGTGGCAATGAAGCCGAAATGATTGTCGATCTGTGATCAGCCTGATATTGGTCCTCAGTCCTCAGGCAGGGTTTTATCCGCCACCATTTGGGGCATTTCCCCAACCCGAAGGCTCAGGGCCAGGAGTTGACCATTCCGGAAAACCTTAAGCTTAACCTGCTTGCCGATCGGAGTCAGGGCAGTCCGGCGTGGTAATTCATTCATCTTCTGAATCTGGTGCCCATCAAATTCCAGAATGATGTCCCCGCGCCGGACACCACCGCGGGCCGCGGCCGTCTCCGGGATGACTTCTCCCACCAAGGCCCCGCTTGGCTCCTTTAAGCCAAAAGAAGCGGCTAATTCAGGGGTCACCTCCTGAACAATGACTCCCAGAAAGCCGCGCACCACCCGGCCTTGCACTTTTAATTGGTCCACGATGTGACGTGCCAGGCTGCTGGGAATAGCGAAACCGATTCCCTGCCCCCGGCCATAAATAGTATTACTGATGCCTACTGCTTCGCCCCTTAGATTGACCAACGGCCCCCCGGAATTGCCCGGATTAATGGCGGCATCAGTCTGAAGAAAATCATCATAAGGGCTGACGCCAATGATGCGTCCTTTGGCACTGATAATACCTATGGTGACGGTATTTTCCAGCCCGAAAGGGTTGCCCAGAGCCAAGACCCGGTCGCCGACCTGCACTTGATCCGAATCACCCCAATCAAGATAGGAAACTTCGGGCAGAAGTTCGGTCAGCTTAAGCAAAGATAGATCGGTCGGGGCATCGCCTCCGATTAGCCGGGCCTTGACCTGCCTACCCTGCCAACTGGTCACTACCAGGTCCTGGGCTTGATGCACTAGATGGTGGTTAGTAACCACGTGTCCTTCCGAATCAATCAGAAAACCCGAGCCTTGGGTCCGCTGAGGGAAAGCAGGCGAACTGCCGAAATCCTCAAAAGGCTTGGAAAAGCCGAATAATTTGGACCAAGAAGAGGGGTGCTCCGAGGACGCCGACCCCTGGATCGCCTGGATATGAACAACAGCCGGGATCACCATGGCCACGATCTGGGCAATGGTGGTGGGAGGCTGCTTTTGGACCTGCTGGCTTATTGATTCTGTCTGCGATTCACATCCGCCTAGCAGCGACGCCACCACCAGGGTGAAGAGGAACCTGCCCAGCCGGTTAAACCTAAAATTGCCCATGGGCTTTTCCATTAATCAAGGACCGCTTGCGGGTCCCGGTACGCGTTCCCGAAGTAAATTTTTAATCTTATGACCGGAATGATTAAAACTCCCAAGGGACATCGATTTCTGCCACCGGCCCTAAAAATACCAGAGTCCAGTTTGGCAGGTGAAATAATTTATGGGCCAATTGCTGAATCTGGGCCGCGGTCACGGCTTGCAGATTGGCAATTATTTCCTCATAAGGGATAAAACAGCCCAGGTTGATTTCATTTTTCGCCAGCCGGATCATGCGATTATCATTATCTTCCGAACTCAGGAAGAGGGCTCGGCGGAAATATTCCTGGGCGGCCTGCAATTCCAGGCTGTTGACTTCCTGGTCGGCCAGTCGGTTTAATTCAAGCTTTACGGTCTTTAACAGGGCGGCAAGATTTTCCGGGCTCACCGCAGCCGTAACCGCCAGCAAACCGGTGTCGCTATAGGAAGTAAGAAAGGAATAGATGGCATAGCACAAGCCGCGCTTTTCTCGAACTTCCTGGAAAAGTCGGGAACTCATGTTCCCGCCGAGGATCAGGTTGAGGAGAACAGCGACATACCGCTCGCGATCCCCCGCGGCGGGCGCCGGCGTTCCCATACAGACATGGACCTGCTCCAGATCACGAGGGCAGCAGTGCACTCCGGGGTGGGTAACAACGGCCGTGCGCTGCCGTATTGGCCGCCCATTGTGGAAATCCTCAAAGTAGGGTCCGATCAGATCTACCAGCTCCTGGTGGTGGAGACTTCCAGCCGCAGCAATCACCAACTGTTCAGGGCGATAGGTATCTTGTCGATAATTGATTAGTGACGTCCGAGTCAGTTGGCTGACCGTCTCCACCGAGCCGGTAATTGGTCGGCCAAAGGCATTTTCTCCCCAGAATTGGCGGCTGAAAAGCTCATGGATGTACTCCTCTGGAGAATCTTCCTGGGTATGAATTTCCTGCAGGATGACTCGGCGTTCCTTTTCAAGTTCCTCAGGCTGATAGGTAGGATGCAACAAGATATCGCTTAACAGATCGATCAGCTGGGGAAGTTGGTCGGCCAGGACCTTGCCATGGAAACAGGTATTTTCCTTAGTAGTAAAGCCATTGGAACTGCCTCCCAACTGATCGATTTCCCGGGCCAGTTCGAGGGCCCCGCGGCGCGTGGTGCCTTTAAAGGCCATGTGTTCCAGGAAATGGGCTATACCATTTTCCTCGCTAGTTTCATCGCGAGACCCGGTTTTAACCCAAAGTCCCACCGATACCGATTGCGAATGAGGGATTTCCTCGGTAATCACCAGGACCTTCCCGGGCAGGACAGTCTTCTTATACACTGCTGCTTTACCTCTAGCGATGAACTTCTTCCGGGTTTTCTACTAATGCTGCCTTCCGGGACAAGCGGATCTTTCCCTGTTTGTCGATTTCCAGGACCTTTACCAGGACTTCGTCGCCTTCCTTTAAGACATCAGTCACCTTTTTAACCCGTTGGCGGTCCAATTCAGAAATGTGCACCAACCCATCGGTGCCGGGCAGAATTTCCACGAAAGCTCCAAAATCAACGATCTTTTTGACCTTGCCATGGTAGAGCTGGCCCACCTCGGCTTCCTGGATAAGTTCGCGGATCATGCGAATGGCCTGATCTGCCGCCGTGGCATTGGGCGAGGCAATATGCACCCGGCCGTCATCCTCGATATCGATCTTGGCACCGGTGACCGCCACAATGTTTTTCACGGTTTTGCCCCCCGGGCCGATGACGTCTCTGATCTTTTCGGGACTGATATTCATGATGACGATCTTGGGAGCATGCTCTTTCAAGGTAGCGTGGGGCCGGGCAATGGTTTCTTTCATCTTATCCAGAATATGGAGACGTGCCTCCCGAGCCTGGTGCAGGGCCTGAGCCATGATCTCCCGCGTCAGGCCGGAAATCTTGATATCCATCTGTAAGGCGGTAATGCCCTGTTCGGTGCCGGCCACCTTAAAATCCATATCTCCCAGGTGATCCTCATCTCCCAGAATATCGGAAAGAATGGCCACCTGGTCGTTGTCTTTAATCAGCCCCATAGCCACTCCGGCGACCGGGGCGGTTATCGGCACCCCGGCGTCCATCAGGGACATGGAGGCCCCACATACGGTAGCCATGGACGAGGACCCATTGGATGACAGGATCTCCGAAACTACGCGGATAGTATAGGGAAAGTCATCGGCCTGGGGCAATACCCGGCTGATAGCCCGCTCGGCCAAAGCCCCATGGCCAATTTCCCGCCGCCCCGGCCCTCGCAGCATGCGGGTCTCACCGACGCAATAAGGCGGAAAGTTGTAATGCAGCATGAAGGCCTTGAAGGTATTGCCGGTCAGGGATTCAATACGTTGCTCATCGGAGACCGTTCCCAGGGTAGTGACCGCCAGGGCCTGGGTTTCTCCCCGGGTAAACAGGGCCGAGCCATGGGTCCGGCTCAGCAAACCGACCTCGCAGCAGATGGGCCGGATTTCATTATACTTACGGCCATCCACCCGGCATTGCTCACGCAAGACCAGATCGCGCACCACAGTTTTTTCCAGATCATGGAATACCCTGGCGATTTCGCGTTCCCGTCCTTCATATTCCGGCCCTAGGGTACTGATAACCTCTTCCAGTAGATTCTCCAGGGCCTTCCGACGGTCCTGCTTTTCCTTGATGCTGACCGCTGATAGGATACGATCCTGCGCCAATCCCGCCACTTTCTGGATCAACCCCGTATCCGGGGTAATTTCCGGACTGGGACGCTTGGGCAGGCCGATTTCCGCCCGCATCCGATTCTGCAAGGCCAGAATGGGTTGCATCTGTTCATGGGCAAAGAAAAGCGCCTCCAGCATCTCTTCTTCCGAAGCCATGGCCGCGCCGCCCTCCACCATTACCAGTTCTTTAGCCGTCCCGGCGACGATCAGATTAAGCGTGCTGTCTTTCAGTTCGGTGTTGGTAGGATTGACAATCAGTTGGCCATCGATCTTGCCCACCCGGACCGCAGCAATCGGCCCTTGAAACGGGATATCGGAAATTTCCAGAGCCGCCGAGGCTCCATTCAAGGCAATGATATCCGGATCATTTTCCTGATCCACCGACAATACCGTGGCAATGATCTGTAATTCGTTAAAAAACCCCTTGGGAAATAATGGTCGGATGGGACGGTCGATTAACCTTGAGGTCAAGGTCTCTTTCTCGCTGGGCCGGCCAATCTCACGGCGGAAGAATCCCCCTGGAATCCGACCGGCAGCATAGGCCATTTCTAAATAATCAACTGTGAGAGGCAAGAAATCGATGCCCTCTCTAAGATGATCTGAGGCCACCGCGGTTACCAAGACGCCGGTTTCCTCGTAACGGACAAAAACCGCGCCATTGGCCTGTTGCGCCATCTTGCCAGTTTCAAAGACCAGGGTACGTCCCCCGATCTCTACTTCAAATGTCTTAAGCATATTCTTATAAGTGCCTCCCACTTAAATAAATTCTTAGCGGCGTAGTCCTAATTGGTCGATCAGAGATCGATAACGATCCACATTTTTCTTCTTCAGATAGTTGAGCAACCGTCGCCGCTGGCCGACCAATTTGATCAGACCTCGACGGGAATGGTGATCTTTGGCATGCACCTTAAAATGATCGGTCAGATAGTTGATCCGCTCACTGAGAATAGCTACCTGGACTTCCGGCGAGCCGGTGTCCTTCTCATGATGACGGAAGCGGTCGATTAATTCCCGTTTCCTTTCGGTTGTCAGCCCCACGACTACCTCCTTATATAATTATAAGATTTAATTGATCTTCTTAATAGAGAAGGCCAATTCTTGTAAAAAATTCAGATATGTCAAAGATGTCGCATCTTCTATGGCGTTCACTACTAGCCCTGAGTAACAACCTGACCAGCCGCGAATCCCCGAATCGGTTTTAAGGCGAACCGTGGGGAGATTCCCGACAGTTCTGCCACAGCTACCAATTCTTGACCCTGTAGGATCCGAACCCGTTCTCCCGGCTGCCGCCCCTGATATTCAGCCTGGCTAGACCACTGCCGCAGGATTTGACCCTGCCGCAGCCGCTGGGCCTCATGGTTGGATACCGACACGGTTGGCCAGTCCGGCAAGCAATGGACTAAAGGAATGAGGTGCGACCGCAATTTCTCCTGGGCCTGAGGATCATCCCAGCCAGGGAGAGATACTGCCCTGGACATCGAGAACGGTCCGACCGCCAGACGCCTCAGGGCCTTAAGATGCGCCCCGCACCCCAGGCAGCGGCCCATATCGGCGGCCAGCGTGCGGATATAGGTGCCCTTGGAGCAGGTGACCACAAAAGTTACCTCTGGCAGAGAAATTTCTTCCAATGCCAGACTATATACCTTTATCCGACGCGGATTAACCTCCAGGGTCAGGCCCTGGCGAGCCAGATGATAGAGCCGTTGTCCCTGGTAGCGGAGCGCGGAATACATCGGCGGGGCCTGGAATTGCTCTCCCACAAAGCTCGCCATCACCCGGACAATCTCTTCCGACCGGGGCAAGTCGCTGCATTGACCCACCACCGTGCCGTTAACGTCCTGGGTGTCGGTTTCTACCCCAAGGTGCAGGACTGCCCGATAAGTCTTGGACTCCTCAATTAAAAAAGGCACAAGTTTGGTGGCTTCATTGAGACAGAGAGGTAAAACCCCGGTAGCAAAAGGGTCCAGCGTCCCCAGGTGCCCGATCTTTTTGACTTTTAAAATCCGGCGAACAGCTTTTACTACTCCGAAGGAAGAGAGCCCGGCCGGTTTGTCAATCACCACCACCCCGTGCAAGTGTGGTTTCATGAGGAGTCCTCGGACCCGTCGCTTTCCGGGGTTTCCTTCTGTAATTGACACAAGAGCTTCTCGATCCGGGCGCCGCGTTGCCAGGATTCATCGTGTAAGAAGGTTATTTCCGGCATTACCCGGAGGATCTGTTCCCGGCCGAGCTCTTGCTTGATAAACCCACTGGCCCGCTCCAGAGCGGCCTGAATGTGGGGCAATTCCTCCTCGCAGCGGGGTTGGTAGAAAACCCTGGCCCGGCGTAAATCTTTGCTTATCGCCACTTCAGTGACGGTCAGAGTGCGGAGCCGGGGGTCACGACTTTTGTGCAGCAAAATTAACGCGATTTTTTCCCGTAACAGTTCACTGACCCGGGCAGTCCGTGCTTTGGTTCGGCTAATGGCTTGCATCCGTGGTTGATTATCTATCGTTTAAATGCCAGACTTCGATTTTGGAATCAATTATCTGGGCCGGATGTTGGGCTTCCATATAATTCATGATCTTGTTCAGGCTGGCATCCAAGATTTGTGAATCGTTACCGATCAGCGCCAGACCCAACTTGGCCTGTTGCCATAGATCATGGTCATCAACTTCGGCAATAGCCACCAGGAACCGATGCCTGACCTTTTCAATCAGACTCTTAACCACCTTCCGCTTGCCCTTGAGAGAATGATTCTCCGGTATGCGGAGGGTAATTTGGGCTATGGTCACGACCATGAGTTGTATGTCGGTCTTGGGTTATCAGTAAACACAAATAAGCTCTTGCTGAGCACTAATTAATCATCGGCGGTAGCCTCAACCTTGTCTGCCAGGCATAGGCTCTAAATGCGCCTTAACTTCTTCCAGGCGATAGGCCTCAAGAATATCACCTACCTGAATGTCATCAAATTTATCGATGCCGATGCCACATTCATAGCCGGCCGCCACTTCTTTGACATCATCCTTGAACCGTTTTAAGGAGCTGATCTTGCCTTCAAAGATCGTTTCATGGTCACGCCGCACCCGTATTAAGGCGTTGCGTTCAAACTTACCTTCGGTTACATAGCAACCGGCAATGGTCCCGACTTTGGTGATAGAAAAGGTCTGCCGCACCTCGGCTTGGCCTAAAGGCCGTTCTTCGTAAGTCGGCTCCAGCATGCCTTCCAGGGCGGAATGAATATCGCTGCTCAGATGGTAAATAACGTCGTAGAACCGGACATCAACATCTTCTTGTTCCGCCAGGGCTTGGGCCTTGGGATTAATGCGCACATTAAAGCCGATGACAATGGCATTGGATGCCGAAGCCAACATGATATCGCTTTCCACAATATCACCGGTCCCGGCATGGATGACGTTGACCTTAATTTCTTCTGTGCCCAGTTCCGACAGGGCTTGAGTCAAGGCCTCGATGGACCCCTGGACATCGGCCTTGAGGATCAGGTTCAGTTCTTTGACCATGCCCTCCTGGAAGCGTTCGTAAAGCTTTTCCAGGGTGACCTTGCTTATTCGGGCCAGGGCCGCCTCGCGTTGTTTCTGCTGCCTTAACTGCGCTACCTGTTTAGCGACCCGCTCATTTTCGAGGACCATAAATTCATCCCCAGCATTAGGCACCCCACTGAAGCCCTGGACTTCTACGGGAATGGCCGGGGTAGCCTCCTCCACCCGCGCTCCCTTATCGTCGAACATGGCCCGGACCCGGCCATACTGTAAACCGCAGACAAAGACATCGCCCGTTTTTAGAGTTCCCTCTTGGATAAGGACGGTGCCAACCGGCCCCCGGCCTTTATCCAGTTTGGCTTCGATAATCCGACCCCGAGCTAGGCTGTCGGTACTGGCCTTGAGTTCCAAAAGCTCGGCTTGCAGGAGGATCTTCTCCAAAAGCTCGTCAATGCCCAATTGTTTCTTGGCCGAGATTTCAGCAAATTGTACATCTCCACCCCAGTCTTCGGGGACAATGCCCTGTTCCGCTAGTTCCCGTTTAACCCGTTCCGGATTGGCATTGGCTTTGTCAATCTTATTGATCGCCACGACCAGGGGCACCCCCGCCGCCTTGGCGTGGTTGATGGCTTCCAGGGTCTGGGGCATAACGCCGTCATCTGCGGCCACGATCAGGACCACCAGGTCAGTCACCTGGGCCCCGCGGGCCCGCATGGCAGTAAAGGCCTCATGGCCTGGAGTATCAAGAAAAACTACCTCACCATGCGGCAATGACACCTGGTAAGCCCCAATATGCTGGGTAATGCCGCCAGCCTCGGACTCGATTAACCGGCTCTGGCGAATGGCATCCAACAGAGAGGTTTTACCGTGATCGACATGGCCCATGATGGTGATGACCGGGGGCCGGGGGACCAGATTGCCCTCTCCCTGAGGCCTCAATTCCATGATATCTTCTTCATGGGGAAAGGCTCGTTCCACCTCATAACCGAACTCACTGGCCACCAGCACCGAGGAATCATAATCAATGGGCTGATTAATGTTGGCCATGACGCCTAGGCCCATGAGCTTTTTGATTATCTCGCTCGACTTGATACCCATCCGCTTGGCCAGTTCACCGACGGTGATCGAGTCTCCCACTTTGATGCGACGTTTAATGGCTTTGGGTACGGTCAGCGCAGTCTTGGAAACCGTCCTGATGGCTTTTTTGACGCCTTTTTTCTTGGAAACAAAACGGGAGTCGCCCTCTACCCCTTCATATAATTCCGCCCCTTCTCGGATTTCCTTTTTGCGGAGAGCCTTTTTCCGGGTTGCTTCATCGCTAACCGTTTCTATCCCCCGCTTACCCCGTTTCTTTTTGGCTTTAGGTTTCTTTTCTTCTCTCTCGGCGGTTACGGAGACCTTTTCCCGCTGTTTGGCCACTTCAACAATTTTAGGCCGATAAGACGGCTTGGGAGCAACCTCAGATTCGGATACAGATTGGGGCTCGATTTCCTCGGCCGGGGGCAGGCTGATAATTCGTGCCGGTGCCTCTTTTTTGGCTTTTTTGGCTTTTTGCCGCCGTAGGGCCGCCGAAGCATCCGTTGTCTTGGCCTCCGCCCCTTTATCCGCCGTCACCTTTTTTTCCTCCACCGCTTCCGCCGGGGCAGTCTTCGGAGACGCCTCCGAAGCGGAAGGTATTTCTGGGGCCGATGATGCGACCGCAGTCTCTGGTTCAGGTGGCGACGGTTCGGCCGGTTCCGGCTCGGCTTTAACTTCCGAGACCTCCGGGGTTGGGGCCGGCTTTTCCGCTTCGGACCAGACAATAATCCGGGCTGTAGTTTTGGTCGGTTTTTTGCGATCTCGAGTTTTAGGTGTGGCTTCCTTTGTTGCGTGGGGTTCGGTTTTCTCACCTTCTGCGGCAGCAATTCCCTGGGCTTCATCCGATACCGAGACGTCGGTCGATACTGCGGCGGGCTTGGCGGTTTCCTCACTGACTTCTGCTTCTGGAGCAGCCTCCGCAGAGGGGGCTGGCAATCCTGCCGAGGTTAATCGGCGACGGCGCTTAACGCCGCTCTCCAATCGACGCTCCTCGACCTGAGGTGCTGTTTTTGACAACACACTTCTGACCCGCTCTAAATCAGGCTCATCTATGGAACTAAGGTAATTTTCGACCTCTAAATTCATCTCTTTGAGACGCTGTAGGAGGTCTTTGACACCTATTTTAAATTCTCGGGCCAGATGTGATACTCTAGTTTTTGCCATAAATCTTTCTATCCCCGTAACAAAATTTCTTATTTAAATAAAAGCTTATTTATTCCCGGCACCTAACTCTAGCCGGATCCGGGGGGTCAGACTCCCAGATCCTCTTCTTCGGCGGGTAGCTCGGTTTTCCCCTCAGCAGTAAACAGAGCCTCAGCGGTCTCTGCGGTGGCTGGCTTCTCTTTCGGGCCCGCCAGCATCTCTTTGGCGGCGGCAATGATATTGGCCGCTTTTCTCTCATTCAACCCCGGGACCTGCAGCAAATCTTCCAAACTGCTTTCGGCAACCTCCCGGGCTGAGGTAAATCCACCTTCATAAAGGGCACTGGCAGTCATTTCTCCCACCCCAGGGATTTGCAGTAAGGAAAGATAGCTCTCCTTCAGGGATTTGGAATACTTGGTTTCACTCTTAACGTCAATCTTCCAGCCGGTCAGCTTGGAAGCCAGACGGACGTTTTGCCCCCGCTTGCCAATGGCCAGGGACAACTGGTCATCAGGCACAATGACTTCCATGGCCTGATTGACTTCGTCCAAGATGATGCGGCTGACTTCCGCCGGAGCCAGAGCCTGAGTAACGAATTTGGCCGGATCAGGATTCCAGGGGATGATGTCGATCTTTTCACCACGCAGTTCCTGGACGACATTCTGCACCCGGGAGCCTTTCATACCCACACAAGCCCCGACCGGATCCACATCTGAGTCCCTTGAGGTAACGGCTATCTTGGCCCGACTGCCGGGCTCGCGCACACAGGACAGGATCTGGACAATTCCTTCGGAGATTTCCGGAACCTCGTTTTCAAACAGGGAGATTAAGAATTCGGGCCGCACCCGGGATAAAATTATCTGTGGCCCTCTAGAATGGCGTTTTACCTCCAACACATAGGCCCGGAGGCGATCCCCCTGGCGATAACTTTCCCGTGGTACTTGCTCTTCCGGGGGTAATATGGCCTCGGTCCGTCCCAAATTAACGATAATCCCGGCCTTGTCCTGGCGCTGCACAATGCCACTGATGATTTCCCCCTGACGATCTTTGTACTCCTCGTAGACCACATCCCGTTCGGCTTCTCGCATCCCCTGGATGATCACTTGTTTAGCGGATTGGGCTGCAATCCGGCCAAAGCTGCTGGCATCCAATTTAATGCCCAAAACATCGCCCAACTCACACTCAGCGTCCAACTGGCGGCCTTCTTCCAGGGAGAGCTGGGTATCGGGATCGGTTACTTCTTCGACCACCTCTTTGAATTGGAAGATCTCGATTTCTCCGGTATCCTCGGTAAAATTGACTTCTATATCCAGTTTGGGATCGTATTTTTTCTTGGCCGCCGAACGTACCGCTTCCTCAATGGTGGTAATCAACAGCTCCTTGTCGATCCCCTTATCTCGGCAAACCTGGTCGATGATACGTTTCAATTCTCCGGTCATGAGAATTTCTGCTCTCCTGTAGCACTGGCAACCTAACAGTCAAACTCAGAGTTCAGTTACCAATTGCTATTATAGTTACCAATTATATTATAACTTTTCAGTAACGCTTAAGCAATGCCTTAGCGGCAGCCACTTATAGTGGTTTAGGCTGTTAATAACTGATGACTCATAGCTGAGCCCTTACAACTCAAAATCTAGCCTGGCCCGGGCAATGTTACTCAGGGGAATCTGATGAATCTCCTCACCTTCTTTGATTTTCACCCGGTCGTCCTCCAGGCCCAGCAGCTCTCCTCGAAAAGTATGGCGTTCTCCCGCTCCGGCCCGGATAGTAATCCGAGCCAGGCGTCCGATATAGCGCCGATAATCAGCCGGTTTCTTCAGCGCCCGGGTAAGGCCAGGGGAAGAGATTTCCAGGGTATAGGCCTGCTCAATCAGATCATGAACATCGAGTAACTCACCTACCAGATGACTTACCTGAGCACATTCATCCAGGGTAATCCCCCCTGGCTTGTCAATATATAAGCGCAGGAGCCAGCGTTTTCCGGCCCTAATCATTTCGGTATCCACCAGTTCGACTTCCTGGGCCTGAAGGACAGGCTCCACCAGGGCGGTAACCTGGGCGACGATTTCTGCAGATTTATCCATCCGGTTAAGTCAGCGGGCCTTTAGACCCGTGTAGTTAAAAAAAAAGTGGGCTTAGCCCACTTCCGCGAAAATCCAAGATTTTTCCATATCTCGGGGCGCGTCAGCCGCGCATCCATCCACCACTCAAAGAACCTTGCCCCCAGGCATTGCTGGCTTCAAGAATCCTCGAAAGGGGAAGCGGGTCTTCGATAAATGCTTCAGCACTCATCGAAATTTGGAGCGGGCAACGGGATTCGAACCCGCGACACCAAGCTTGGGAAGCTTGTACTCTACCAACTGAGCTATGCCCGCTCTAATGATTATATTGTAAAGATAATCGGTATAGAAGTCAACTCCAATCTTTCTCGAAGGTTAGGGTAAAAAAAGTCGGATTCCAGGGTCAACTAGCCAGGGAGGTCAAAGCGGCGGATAATCTTGAGCAAGGCATATTTCCGGTCCCCATACCACTAGGGCAGGCTTTGCTCCAACCGGATTTATTCCAGGCCTTGGACAAAGGCCAGGGCGTTTTTGCCCAGATCAGGGAGGTAATATCCCCCTTCCAAGACGGCAAAACGACGCCCCTGGCAAACGACCCGGGCCGCATCTTTAATCCACCGCCCGATTTGAAAATAGTCTTCGGTAAGCAGAAGGCCACCCCAATCTTTCTGGTATGTATCAAAGCCGGCGGACACCCCTAAAAGATCAAACGCGTGCACATCGGATAAGATAACCTCGACCTCCTGGAGATACTTATCCCGGTTTTTCTCGGCAATATTGATTACCGTGACCCCCGGCCGCCCTCTAAAAACATTGACAGTGCCATCTCCAAAATGCAGATCGATATCCAAAATCAGGGCGCGCTCGATCACCTTTTTATTACGCTGATGTTCGATAGCAACAGCCAGATTGTTGAAGAAGCAGAAACCCCAGTGGCTGCAAGGACTGGCGTGGTGTCCAGGAGGCCGGATAGCCGCAAAAGCCGGCTCACCCTGGCAGGCCAGCTCTGCGGCTAAGATGGCACCGCCGGCTGCCAGGCAGGCCACTTCATAAAGCCCGCCATTGTTTTTGACCCGGTCGATAAGCTCAGGATTATGCACCAATAACAGCTCGGCTTCCGTAGCCGGTTCTGGAGTCAGCACCGAGTAATGGCGGGACAGGGTCTCGTATATGGTCTTTACCCGTGCCGGCTGCTCCACACTGGCGGTAGGGTAATCAGTCAGATATTTCCTATGATAGATCAGCTTCATGTTTCCCTCTGCTGGATGGCCCTAGCCGGGGCCGCCGGTAACTTTCGCAAATTAAAAGACAAGGCCCCAAAACGGCAGGCCTGGACACATTTCAGGCAGCGGATACAGTTGGTATCATCGGCATATTGATAAGGCCGCACCCCCATCGGACATTGGCGATAACAGGCAAGGCAATGGACACATTTATCCTCATCATAGTTGAGGCGGAACAGGCTGTATCTGTTAAATAACCCATAAAAAGCCCCCAAAGGGCACAATACCCGGCAGAAGGCCCGGCTGCTGACGATACTCCACCCAATAAATAATACCAGTAAGATGACCTTATTCCAAAAGTAGAAGCTTAACGCCTGCCACAGACTGGGTTTGACCACCAGGAGTGGAAAAGCTCCCAGTAAGGTCCCGGCCGGACAGATTAATTTACAGAACCAGGGGGTCCCCAGGCCGGTAGGATCAACCCAGAAAAGCGGCAAAATCACCACCAGAAGCACTAAGATTACATATTTAACGTACTTTAAGGGTCCTGGAATATTGAGTTTAGGACCGGGGATTTTATAGAGCAGATCTTGAATAAGGCCAAAAGGACAGAGCCAGGCGCAGGGGAAGCGCCCCACCAAAGAACCGATAAAACCTAAGTATCCCACGACTATAGTCCCCATTTGGGGAACCCCGGTAGCCAGGGAGAGGCGAATATTGGCCATAAAGTTCTGGAAAGCGCCAACCGGACAGCCGAACAGAGCCGCGGGACATGAATAGCAGTTCAGCCCGGGATGGCAAATACCTTTGAGAGGCCCCTGATAAATCACCGGCCCCCAGGGGAACAACAGGTAGGCGTTGGTCAGCAGGGTAAACAGCACCTGGATGAGGCGACGTAAACGGTTCATCAACCGATCCCGATACAAGAAAGGCAGATCGTGACCCCGGTATTAAGCAGAATCTCCACCTCACCGCTATTGAGTCCCAGAATGAATAATAAGGCAAAAAAAATCAGCAGCCAGACCGCAGGATTACGTAGCATAGGCCCTCCCCGGAGTGCATGAGATCACTTTCATTATATGCCTTTTCTAGGCAGAGGCAAAAAAAAACACCCAAAAAATGACCACGGATGGAAAAAATCCTGCATTTTTCTAATGATTAAAGAAGAACCTTCAGGGACAAGATTACCCTCCAGTCACCCCTATTATATTTTGGTGCCTCCCCCCCCTCCCCTGCCCTTTTCGCCAAGCCGGATTATTTCTTAAACAAAACAATTGAAACCAACGGCATCGCGGTGTTATGTTAAAAACAGTGCAGACCGTAAAGGAGAGCCGCATGGGTAAACCTGCCCTAATCGTCACTGATATGCTGCGGGATTTTCTGGATCCAGACGGTGCCCTGTTTGTCGGCGAAGCTGGATTGCAGATCATTCCCTTTGTTGCCCAAAAAATCGCTGAAATGCGGGCTAAGGGGGCACTGGTCATTTTTTTATGCGACTCGCACGACCCGGATGATCGCGAATTTGCCCGGTTCCCGCCCCACTGTGTGCGCCATACCCCGGGAGCCGAAATCATCCCCCAACTAAACCCGCAACCGGGAGATTATCGGGTGGAGAAATCCCGCTTCAGTGGCTTTTATAACACCGAGTTGGAGGAGATCCTGAAACGGGAACAGATAACGGAAGTGCATCTGATCGGGGTCTGCACCTCCATCTGCGTCATGGAAACGGCTAGAGACCTGGTGGATCGGGATTATCCGGTGGTAGTTCATCGGCCAGGGGTAGCCGATTTAAACCCACAAGACCATGAATGGGCCTTAAAAAGAATGGCTAAGATCCTGGGCGTGCAGGTGGTCTAAGGGCAGACGGAGGGACGGCTAAGGTCCGGCTGAGCGGCAGGTAAAAAAGCCAAAACAAGATCGCTTAATCTGGGAAGCAGACCTTGACAAGAACATTTATTTCCTTATAATTACTTGTTTATGTTTTGTCCCTATTATATTTTTCACTTAGGTCAGAAAATAGATGAATCGCCTGCAGAGAAAAACGGCGTTGGGGAGAGGGAGCCAGAGATCGCAGACCCCCGGTCCTTCCCTCCGATTAGCCTCTAAATGCTTCCGGTGCCAGTTAATCTGCCTAAGTTTAACTTGCTATGACCAAAGCTAGTCTACTAAAGATTCCGATTGAGAAAATCCCCCAGGAAGGGATAGATATTCAAGTCCGGTTGGGAACAGAGTGGTTCCTTCACTGGCTGGACCAAGAACCGGATTTGGAGTTTTACCTGGAATCACCGGTGCAGGGTTACATCCGTTTGGAGAAACCCGGGGAATATCTGCTGATCCGGGGGGAGCTAACGGGAGAGTGGCGGCTTAACTGTAGCCGCTGCCTGGAAAGTTTTCTTCAGCCCCTGGAGTGCCGGTTTGATCTGTTGCTTAAGCCCGGTCCTCCCGTCGACGTAGCTGAAGAACTGGAATTATCCGCCCAAGAACTGGAAGAGGACTATTATTTAGGCGATGAACTGGATTTAGAGCAGATAATTCAGGAACAGATTTTGCTGGCCGTGCCGGTAAAGCCCTTGTGTCGGGAAGATTGCCTGGGGCTGTGCCCTTATTGTGGGGCCAACCTCAATCAGGAAACCTGCTCTTGCCGTGGCACCGGATTTAATCAACCCTTTGCTGTCCTGAATAAACTGAAGAAAACTTCCAAATAAGGAGTTCTGAGGTGGCCTTACCCAAACGCAAAAAATCCATTTCCAAACGTAATATGCGGCGCTCCCATCAGGGTCTTACCCTGCCGAATCTGGCGGTCTGCCCGCAATGCAACGAATACCGGCTTCCGCACCATGCCTGCCCGCACTGCGGTTTTTATAAAGGGCGGCGGGTAATGCCTCAATCTGAGTCGTGAGGAGCCGCTGATGGAGTATATGCTGACCGAAGAGCAGAAAATGCTCCAGGAGTTGGCCCAACAAATCGCCGAGGAACGCATCAAACCGATAAGGGCCGAACTGGATGAAGCGGAGCGCTTTCCTACCGAGATCGTCCAGGATCTGGCCCAAGCCGATCTGTTCGGGGTCATCATTCCAGAGGCTTACGGCGGCCTGGGGCTGGGATGTCTGGAAAACTGTCTGGTCCTGGAAGCCTTAAGCAGCGCCTGCGTAGGGGTAGCCACTACCTATGCCGCCAGTTTTTTGGGAGCTTATCCCATCTTACTTTTCGGCTCGGAAGCTCACAAAAGCCGCTATCTGCCGGAACTGGCCCGGGGCGAAAAACTGGCCGCCTTTGCCCTGACCGAATCCCAGGCCGGCAGTGATGCCGGGGCCATTCAGACCGTGGCCGTCAAAGACGGCGACCAGTACGTCTTAAACGGCACCAAACAATGGATCACCAATGCTGGGGAAGCCGAGACCTACTCAGTTATTGCCATGACCGATCGGGCCAAAGGGGCTCGCGGGGCCAGCGCCTTTATTGTCGAGGCCGGCGATCCCGGCGTTTCCTTCGGGAAAAAAGAGAAAAAGATGGGCATCCGGTGCTCGGCCACCCGCGAGATCATCTTCCAAAACTGCCGGATCCCGGCGGACCGGCGGCTCGGTAAAGAAGGCCTGGGGTTTATCATCGCCCTCAAGACCCTGGATTATTCGCGGCCCGGGGTCGGGGCCTTGGCCGTGGGCCTGGCCCAGGGAGCTTTGGAGGAATCGGTGCATTTCGCCCGCCAGCGCCATCAGTTCGGCATGCCGATTATTTCCTTTCAGGCCATCCAGCATATGCTGGCGGATATGGCCACCGAACTGGAAGCGGCCCGCGCCCTGGTCTATGCCGTGGCCCGTTATATTGATAGTCAACCCAAAGACTTCGCCAAACAAGCGGCGATGGCCAAGCTTTTCCCCACCGATATGGCCATGCGGGTGACCACCGACGCGGTCCAGATCTTGGCGGGACACGGCTATATGCGGGAGTATCCGGTGGAGAAGATGATGCGGGATGCCAAGATCTTGCAGATCTTTGAGGGCACCAATCAGATTCAGCGCAACATCATCGGCCAGGCGTTAAACAAGGAATTCAGCAAAAAAGGGAAATAAATAAATAGTCGTCCACCCCGACCCCCAATCCCCTTGATGAAGATCATCGTTTGTATCAAACAGGTACCCGAGACCCAGGAAATCCGACTGGATCCGGTCACTCATACCCTGCAGCGGGAAGGGGTAAAGAGCATCATCAACCCGTTTGACCTCTATGCCCTGGAGGAGGGCCTGCGTGTCCGGGAGCGCCAAGGCGGGTCGGTGACGGTGCTCAGCATGGGCCCGCCCCAGGCCGCCGACGCCCTGCGGGAA
The DNA here is from genome assembly GCA_019309545.1 of Deltaproteobacteria bacterium. NCBI lineage: Bacteria > Pseudomonadati > Myxococcota > Myxococcia > Deltaproteobacteria bacterium. The sequence continues at coordinate 10,277 of JAFDGA010000016.1, read as the reverse complement.
GCCCTGACCTACGGGGCGGATGGCGCGGTGCTGTTGTCCGACCGGGCCTTTGCCGGGGCCGACACCTGGGCCACGGCCTACACCCTGGCCCGCGGCATCACCAAGCTGGGCGGGGCTGACCTGATTATCTGTGGCAAACAGGCCATTGACGGCGACACTGCCCAGGTAGGGCCGGAGTTGGCGGCTTTTCTGGACATCCCCTACGTCGCCTGGGCCCGCCAGTTGACCTTTGTGGAGCCTGAGGTCCTGCAAGTGGAACGGCTGTTAGATCACGGCTATGACGGAGTGGAAGTGCGGCTGCCGGCGCTGATCACCGTGGTTAAAGAGATCAACGAACCCCGAGTGCCGTCTTTTAAGGCCAAACTACGGGCCAAAAAACAGAAAATTCCGGTATTGGGCCTGCAGGATTTAGGTTTGCATCCCCATCAGGTCGGGCTGCCCGGCTCTTTTACCCAGGTAGTGAAGGTCTTCCCGCCCCCGGCCCGGGGCCAGCGGGAGCTATGGGAAGGATCCCCTACTGAGCTGGCCAACCGGCTGTGGACCCGTTTATATGAAATGAAACTGGGTTAAGGATGGCAGAGTTTATGTAATTAACCATGGGGGGGGCAAAACAATGAGCTTTTTCTCCCCTTTGATTAGAATTCCTGCTGATTAAATGGCAATTATCATTGATCTAGAAAAATGCACCGCCTGCGGTCAGTGTATCGAGGTCTGCCCCTTTGGGTTGTTGCATCTGGAGGATGATCGGCTGGTTATTGACGAAGGCTGCAACCTCTGCGGCGCGTGTGTGGAGGTCTGTGAGGTAGGGGCACTGGCCTTGCCCGAAGGTGAAGGGCCAGGGCCGCGGCCGGAGGTGCCGCCGGACGGCATCTGGGTGGTTGCCGAGCAGCGCCACGGGCGGCTGGCCCCCGTTGTCCTGGAGCTGCTGGGGGAAGCGCGGCGGTTGGCCGAAATCCTAAAAGTGTCAGTGAGCGCCGTGCTTTTCGGACATCAGCTTCAGAACCTGGCCGCAGAGCTCACCGCGGCGGGTGCAGATAAAATTTATGTAGTGGATCACCCGCGGCTGGCAGAATTTCTGGAGGAGCCTTATGCCCAGGCGTTGACCGAACTGGCCCGCCGTTACCAGCCGGAAATAATTCTGGCCGGCGCCACCCATCCAGGGCGAGCCTTTATCCCCCGGGTAGCCGCGGCCCTGGACACCGGGCTGACCGCCGACTGTACCGCCTTTGACATCGATCTGGAGAAACGCCTGCTGCTCCAGACCCGGCCGGCCTTTGGGGGCAACATTATGGCCACCATCATCACCCCCCGCTCTTATCCACAGATGGCCACGGTGCGGCCGCGGGTGATGAAACGCCTGACGCCGCAGCCGGAGCGGAACGGCCAGGTGGTGCCGGTGCAGGTGGCTGCCCTGGACCAACCGGGTAAGAGCCGGTTTCTGCAGACCGTAGCCGAAATGACCGAAGCAGTGCCGTTAGGCGAAGCCGAGGTGATCGTGGCCGGGGGCCGGGGCTTGCAAGATGGCAAGCATTTTGCTCTCTTGGAAGAACTGGCGGAACTGCTGGGGGGTGCCATCGGCGCCACCCGGGGGGCAGTCGATGCCGGCTGGATATCCTATCCTCATCAGATCGGCCAGACCGGCAAGACCGTGTCTCCCAAGCTTTACGTTGCCTGCGGTATCTCTGGCGCGGCCCAACATCTGGTCGGCATTCAGTCGTCTGACTTCATTGTGGCAATTAATTCTGATCCTAAGGCGCCGATCTTTCAGATCGCCGATGTCGGCCTGGTCGGAGATTTGTTTGAAATCATCCCGGCCCTGATTCAGGAGATCAAGGGCAGCCGATAAGGAGTGCCAATGAGCGAAATCAAGCGAGTAGCACTAGTGACCGGGGCGGCGCAGGGCATTGGCCGGGCTTGTGTTCTGGCCTTGGCCCAACCCCAGACCATGATTTATATCAATGACGTGGCCAACTGGGACGCAGCCGAGAAAACCCGGCAAGCTGTCCAGGCCCAAGGGGCCGAAGCCGAGGTGGTAGGGTTTGATGTCTCAGATTTCCGAGCAGTAAGCGCCGTCTTTGAGCAGATCATCAACAGCAGCGGGCGTCTGGACATCCTGGTCAACAACGCCGGTATCGTCCACGACAACCTGGTGGTGCGGATGAAGGAGGAGCAGTGGGACCGGGTACTGGCGGTCAACCTCAAAGGAGCCTATAATTGTATCCGGGCCGTGGCCCGCCCCATGATCAAACAGCATTATGGCCGGATTATCAATATTTCTTCCATAGTCGGGGTCATGGGCAACCCGGGCCAGGCCAATTACGTGGCCTCCAAGGCCGGGCTGATCGGGCTTACCAAGGCTGTAGCCCGGGAACTGGCCTCCCGCCAGATTACCGTCAACGCCGTAGCTCCCGGATTTATCGCCACCGAGATGACCGAGGCGCTGCCGGAGAAGACCCAGGCGGAAATGCTGGCCCAGATTCCCTTGAATCGCTTCGGCACCCCGGAAGAAGTGGCCGCGGTGGTGGCCTTCCTGGCCTCTGAGGCGGCCGCCTATATCACCGGCCAGGTAATTCATATTAATGGCGGCATGCTTATGGTATAAATCAGTTTAAACGTTAACAGAGTGATAAGACACGAACCACAGAGTCTATAAGTTAATCATTCAGATAAGATCATCTTGCAAGCATTTTCATATTGAGGAGGTAAGGACCGATGGCGTCCATTGAGGAACGGGTAGTGGAGCTGATCACTAATCGGTTGGGAGTGGAGAAATCTGAGGTCGTCCCCGAGGCGACCTTCGTGGATGACCTGGGAGCCGATTCCTTAGATCTGGTAGAATTAATCATGGCCATGGAAGAAGAGTTCGACCTCGAGATTGCTGATGAAGAGGCCGAAAAGTTGCGGACCGTACAGGATGTCATTAACTATATCAAGGCGCATGCGTAACCGGTTGCCCCATGCGATTTTTTTCCTTACAATGGCCTTATGGATAACTATTGAGGAGAACCTGGAAGCATGAGTGCTCGGGTAGTAATCACCGGCTTGGGCCTGATCACCCCTTTAGGAATCGGGGTGGAACCTTCCTGGCAGAATCTGCTGGCCGGAAAATCGGGCATCGGGCCTATTACCCGGTTTCCGAGCGATGGCTTTGACACCACTATCGCCGGAGAAGTTCCAGGTTTTAAGCCAGAAGATTTCATTCCGGCCAAGCTGGCCCGCCGGACCGATCTGTTCAGCCAGTTTGCCCTGGCCGCGGCGGTGTTGGCCGTGCAAGACGCGGGGTTGGAGATTACTCCGGAACTGAGTCCCCAGGTCGGGACTATTGTCGGCTGTGGTCTGGGGGGGCTAAATACCCTTGAGAAGTACCACACCATTCTGTTGGACAAAGGCCCCCGCAAGGTCAGCCCGTTTTTTATTCCGATGTTGATTGCCAATATGGCCCCGGGGTTGGTGGCCATGCATTTCGGCGCCCGGGGTCCCAATACCTCGACGGTGACCGCTTGTGCTTCAGGGGCACATGCCATCGGCGATGCTTTCAAAATCATCCAACGAGGAAGCGCCAAAGTGATGATCACGGGCGGCGTCGAAGCGGTGATTACTCCGCTGGCGATCGCCGGATTCAACGCCATGAAGGCCCTGTCGACCCGTAATGACGAGCCTCAGCGAGCCTCACGGCCCTTTGACCGGGACCGGGATGGCTTTGTGGTCGGCGAAGGCGGGGGCATCTTAGTTCTGGAAGAATTGGAATTTGCCCGTCGGCGGGAGGCCAAGATTTATGGCGAAATCATCGGCTATGGCATGTCTGGGGATGCTTATCATATGACCGCCCCTTCTCCGGATGGCGCCGGCGCGGTGCTGTGCGTGGAGCAGGCTCTGGAGGATGCCCGTATCAGCATCGACGAAGTGGACTATATCAACGCCCACGGTACTTCCACGCCGCTCAATGACCTGTCGGAAACTTTAGCTCTGAAAAAGGTCTTTGGTCCCCGGGCCTACCAGATTCCGATCAGTGCCACCAAGTCCATGACCGGCCATCTGTTAGGCGGGGCCGGGGCTATTGAGGCTGTCTTTACAGTTCTCAGCCTGCAACAAGGGATTTTGCCTCCAACCATCAATTATGAAAATCCTGATCCCCAGTGCGATCTCGACTATGTGCCCAATCAGCCCCGGGAAATGCCGGTCCGGATCGCCATGTCCAACTCTTTTGGATTCGGCGGCACCAATGCAGTGCTCGTTTTAAAACGGTTTGAGTGATTATGAAAACGATAATTATCGGCTGCGACCACGCCGGCTATGGCCTGAAACAGGAAATTCTACCCCTGCTGAACAGCCTTAACCTGGAGATCCAGGATGTTGGTTGTTACAGTCCGGACCCGGTTGATTATCCACTCTATGCCCAAAAAACGATCCAGGCCGTCCAGGTCCATCCGGACAGTCGGGGCATTCTGATCTGTGGCACCGGCCTGGGGATGTCGATTATGGCTAATCGTTACCCCGGCATCCGGGCCGCCCTGTGCTATAATATTTATGCAGCGATGATGAGCCGCCAGCATAACGATAGCAATGTGCTGGTTCTGGGGGGGCGGGTTATCGGATCGGGGCTGGCCCGGGAGATTGTCCGGGTCTGGCTGACCACCTCTTTTGAGGGCGGCCGTCACCAGGAGCGTTTGGACCTGATTGAACGCCTGGGTTGCAAATCCAGCTGCCCGGAACCAGGTACAGAGACATGACCTCGCTGGCTCAAACCGATCCCGAAATTTTTGCTGCCATTGAGCAAGAACGCGACCGTCAGACCCACAAGCTAGAATTGATTGCCTCGGAAAATTTCGTTAGCGAGGCAGTTTTAGAAGCCCAAGGGTCGATCCTGACCCATAAGTATGCCGAAGGCTATCCCGGGCGGCGCTATTATGGCGGGTGTGAATACGTCGACCAGGCCGAAAACCTGGCTCTGATCCGGGTCAAACAGCTATTCCAGGCGGAATATGCCAATGTCCAGCCCCATTCCGGGACTCAGGCCAACATGGCGGTCTATTTTGCGGTTATGGCCCCAGGGGATACGATCATGGGCATGGATCTGGCCCACGGCGGACATCTATCCCATGGGGCCATCAAGAATTTTTCCGGCCAACTCTACCGCTCCGTAACTTATGGCCTGAAGCGGGACACCGGGGAGATCGATTTCGACGCTCTGGAGGAGCTGTTACAGCAACATCGGCCCAAGATTTTGGTGGCCGGGGCCAGCGCCTATCCTCGGATTATTGATTTTGCGCGCTTCGGACGCTTGGCTCGGGAATACGGGGCCTACCTGATGGCCGATATTGCTCATATCGCTGGCATTATTGCTGCCGGACTGCACCCTTCTCCGGTATTGGAGGCCGACTTTGTCACCTCGACCACTCACAAAACTTTACGGGGGCCGCGCGGCGGCCTGATCCTGGCCCGGGGAAAATATGGCAAAATCCTGGATAGCCAGATCTTTCCGGGCATCCAGGGCGGGCCCTTAATGCACACCATTGCCGCTAAGGCCGTGGCCTTTAAAGAGGCTTTACGGCCGTCGTTCAAAAGCTATCAACAACAGATTCTCACCAACGCGCGGACTATGGCAGCAGAATTCAAGCAGCGGGGCTATTCTCTGGTATCAGGTGGCACTGACAACCACCTGCTGCTGCTGGATCTGAGTTCCACCGACCTGACCGGCCAGACGGCTGAAAAGGCGCTGGATCAGGCCGGCATTACGGTTAATAAAAATGCCGTCCCCTTTGATCCCCGGCCCCCGATAGTGACCAGCGGCATCCGCATCGGCACTCCGGCCGTAACCACCCGGGGAATGAAAGAAGCCGAGATGCGACAAATAGTGGACCTGATCCATCAGGTGCTGTCAGATCCCACCGACAGCTCCCGGTTGCAACGCATCCGGGCCCAGGTCCGGGAATTTTGCCACCAATACCCATTATTTTCCCCGGAGTGGGAAGGTTAAGCAGATATTACATGATATTACCGGGCTTAGGTCCTACCTCCTCCTGGCCAGCCCTGTCAGGTAAGGAAGTTTAAAATTTTTAGCCATGCGTTGCCCGTATTGCCGCAGCAGTAAAACCCGAGTATTAGATTCCCGCATCAGCCGGGAGGCCAACGCCATCAGACGGCGGCGAGAGTGTCTGGATTGTAAGCGGCGCTTCACGACTTATGAGAAAGTCGAAGGCATCACCCCGTTGATAATCAAGAAGGATGGCCGGCGTGAGGCCTTTAACCGAAGCAAAATCTACGAAGGCATTAAAAAGGCCTGCGAAAAACGGCCGGTCAGCATAGATGCTATCGAACATTTTATTGATCGGCTGGAGCGGGAACTCCAGGAAAGCGGCAAGAAAGAAGTGCCTTCTACCGTGATCGGGGAAAAAGTCATGGCGCAGCTGCGTCAATGGGATGATGTGGCTTATGTGCGTTTTGCCTCAGTCTACCGTCATTTCAGCGATATTACCGATTTCATGGACGAACTGAAGCAGCTCCTTGAGAGCAAAACCGCTTCGACAACCGACTCCTCCTGATGTTCTTTAGCGCTGCAGATCGCCGCTATATGGCCCTGGCCCTGCGCCTGGCGGCCAAAGGCGCGGGCTATACCTCGCCCAACCCCATGGTCGGGGCCGTGGTGGTCAATGAAGGCCAGATAGTTGGCCAGGGTTATCATCGCCGCGTCGGGGCTGCCCACGCCGAGGTCGAAGCCCTGCAGGCGGCAGGCCCCCAGGCCCGTGGCGCCACTCTTTATGTCACTTTGGAACCCTGCCATCACCAGGGCCGCACTCCGCCTTGCACCGCGGCGATATTGGGAGCGGGTGTTACCCGGGTGGTGATGGCCACCCCTGACCCCAATCCCCGGGTAACCGGCGGCGGTGCCGAGTTCTTGCAGAGTCAGGGATTGACGGTTGAATCCGGCCTGCTGGAGACCGAAGCCCGGCAGCTCAACGAGGCCTATTTCAAGGCAGTGACTAGCGGCCGCCCCTGGGTGATTGCCAAGGCGGCCTGTTCTCTGGATGGCAAAATCGCCACCTATACCGGCGATTCGCACTGGATCACAGGGGACCAGGCCCGAGCCCAGGTCCACCGCCTGCGCCACCAGGTAGATGCCATCCTGGTGGGCATCGGCACTGTGCGGGCCGATAATCCCCAACTAACTACCCGGTTACCTCGCCGCAAAGGCCTGGATCCTATCCGGGTGATTCTGGACAGCACCTTAAAGATTCGTATCAATGTCCAGGTCTTGACCCAGAAGTCAATTGCCCCGACCTGGATAGCCTGCACTCCGGCCGCTCCTCCAGAAAAAATCCGGGCGGTTCAGGAGACCGGAGCAGAGGTCTTGGTGGTGCCTGGAGAAGGCCCCCGGGTAGATTTACCCAACCTCCTAAAAATCCTGGGCCAGCGCCAGATCCAGAGCGTGTTAGTGGAGGGCGGCGCTGAGGTCCACGGCGCGTTCTTTGACCAGGGCCTGGTGGATAAGTTCTACTTTTTCTATGCTCCCAAATTTATCGGCGGCCGCCATGCCGTCGGAGTCCTGGGCGGCCAGGGAGCAGCCCATATTCGGGACGCCCGCCCTGCCCATGATCTGTCCATCCGCCGCCTGGGCCCCGACCTGCTTATTTCAGGATATCTGCAAGCAAAATAAGAACTTTGCTAAACTTGACAAATTGGTGGAATTTGCCAGGGTAGTGTCAAGTTTTTTGTGTGAATTGATTAATTTCTTTAAAAAAGGGCATATTATCGTGTACCTTCCCGATCGGGTTGGACCGCCAATGCAATTCCATTTTCAAGGCAATAAAGGCCAGGAGTCTATAACAGCTTTATTCTCCCGCCACTATTTCCATGGGTTCGGTTCGGCTTTTGAAATCCTTGTTGAGTCTTTCAATTATGTTGGTCGTTCGCAGCGAGAGCCACTCTTCTTCAGGACGAAGCTCAAACAAGGATTTAGGGAACGCTCCAGACAAGCCACGGCAGAAGGTCAATTCTTCCTCCAACCGGGCGGCAAGATATTTCCCCGCGGCCTTACGGAGATCCAACCGTATCATTTCAAAGAGCTTTTCTGGAGCCAGGCAAATTTCGTTGAAAAGCTCCACAACTTCAGGTACGCTGATTTCAACATGCATGGCGTATCTCCTTTCTGGTTAGGTTTGTGTTCCACCCAGTCTAGGGGAGATACGCCTTTTTTTCTACCCTTTTTTCTAATCCTTAGAAATTCACACAATCAAATTTACACTACCATCAAATCAATAGTTGCCCCAGTTGAAAGATTACTACGGCGCTGGCCCAGCCTACCAACAGACTCCAGCCCACGGCCAGACCGGTCCATTTCCAGGAGTTGGTCTCGGCTTTGATGACCCCGATACTAGCAATGCAGGGAATGTAAAGCAGCGACATCACCATAAAAGAGAAGGCGGACAGCCCGGTAAAATATTGGGGCAACACTTTACCCAAGCCCTCTTCTTCCATGCCGTACAGGGTACCCAGGGTGCCGACTACCACTTCTTTGGCGACGATGCCGAAGACCAGAGCGACCGCAGCTTGCCAGAAGCCGAAACCGGCCGGCGCAAAGAGCGGCGCAAAGACTTTGCCTAACTGGCCGATCCAGCTCTGCTCACTGGCATACTCCACCCCGACCGGCAGCGAAGACAGCAACCAGATCAGGATTACCCCGGCCAGGATAATGGTTCCGGCCTTTTTGACAAACATACTGGCCCGCTGCCACATTTGCAGCAATACGGATTTAACCGTCGGCATGCGGTAGGGCGGCAGCTCCATAATCAGCGGCGCCACCTGCCCTTTAAAGAACAGAGACTTAAAGAGCAGCGCGGTCAACACGGCTACTATGATGCCGAGCACATACAAGATAAAGATCACTGCCCCGGCGTGGTGGGCAAAAAAGGCCCCGGCAAACAAGACATAGATCGGCAAGCGGGCCGAACAAGACATAAACGGGTTAATCAATATGGTCAACAGCCGGTCTTTTCGAGATTCAAGCGTCCGGCAAGCCATAATGCCGGGAATATTGCAGCCCAAACCGAGAATCATGGGAATAAAAGATTTGCCGTGCAGCCCCAGGCTATGCATAAATCTATCCATCACAAACGCGGCCCGGGCCATATAGCCGCTGTCTTCGAGGATGCCAATCATTAAGAACAGGATTAAAATATTGGGCAAAAAGACCAGCACTGAACCGACGCCGGCGATTATGCCGTCACCTAAAAGCGAAGCCCACCAGTTCTCGCCGAGTCCGGTTTTGGTGGCCTCGGCGAGCCAGCCAAAGCCTCCATCAATATAATCGGCCAAAGGACTACCCAGGTCAAAGACCAGTTTGAAGGTCAGCCACATGAACAACAAAAAGATCGGGATGCCCAGCCAACGATTGAGGACAATTTTATCAATCTTATCCGAAAGAGAAATTCTCTCGGCCAGATCCAGAGGTTTAGCCAGGCATTCTTTCATCAGCCCATTGATGAAACCATAACGTCTCTCAATCAGATAAGTCTCTGGATCGTCGGCGATGAGCTTGCCGAGATCGGCGGCCAGAACCTCGGCTTTATGCAAGATTTTTTCTCCCTGGGGCCAGCCCTGGAGCCATTCTTTCACCTGAGAGTTGTTTTCCAAAAGTTTGAGGGCTAACCAGCGACTGGGAGTATTTATGGATGCGTCTTTAACCCGCTGAATATCCTCGGTCAATTGGCCTAGGGCATTTTCCACCTCGGGACCATAATCGATTTTTAAGGGCTGTGCCTGGCACTTTGCGGCAGCGGCAATGGCCTCTTGCAATTCCTCCAGACCCTCGCAGCGATTAGCTACCGTGGAGACTACGGGGACGCCCAGGGATTTGGAAAGTTGCTCAACATCGAGTCGCCACTTTTTTTGGCGCACCAGGTCCATCATGTTCAGGTCAACCACCAGGTTGGCCCCTAGTTCCAGCAACTCTACGACAAGATAGAGGTTGCGCTCCAGGTTCGAGGCATCGACAATGGCTACGCTTACATCCGGCTGTTCTTTGACGAGAAAATCACTGGCAATGCGCTCATCCAGGGAATAAGCGGTCAGACTATACGTCCCTGGCAAATCCACCACCCGGATGCTTTTCCCCTGATAAGAATAATTTCCTTCCTTCTTTTCGACCGTTACCCCTGGCCAGTTGCCCACTTTCTGATGCGCGCCGATTAATTTGTTGAATACCGTAGTCTTCCCGGCGTTGGGATTGCCTCCGAGACAAATGGTCAATTCTGCCATTATTTCCTTGTTCCTCCTTAGCT